>JALSSK010000010.1 GCA_026984335.1 Rhodothermales bacterium | reverse complement strand
CGACGCCGAGACCGTCGCCGTCACGCCGAACCAGAACCTCCACGGCGACAAGAGCTTCCCCGACTTCATCATCGTCGCCCCCAGCGTCTTCCTCGAACAGGCCAACGAACTGGCCGAGTACCGGCGACAGGACGGGCTGAACGTGCTCGTGGCCGTCATCGACGAGATCTATAACGAGTTCTCCGGCGGTCTGCCCGATATGCGGGCCGCGCGCGATTTCTTCAAGTTCTATTATGACCGGGCCACGAGCGAGGACACGATGCTCCGATACGTCCTCTTCTTCGGCGACGGGCATTATGACTTCCGGGGCCTCGCAGCCGAAGAAAACGAACTCAACAACCTGATTTTTCCGTACGAGACCGAGGAGTCGTTTGTCCCCGACAAATCCTTCACGAGCGATGACTACTTCGGATTGCTTGACGATGACGAGGGCGAGTGGTTCTATAAAAACTTCCGGGCCATAAGCACCGAGCGGGTGGACATCGGCATCGGGCGGTTCCCCGTACAAACCGTCGAGGAAGCGCAACTCATGGTCGACAAGATCAAGCGATACGAGGACCCTTCCACCTTCGGGCCGTGGCGCAGCCTCTATACCTTCGTCGCCGATGACGGTCCCACGGGACTCGCCGGTACGCAGAACGACTACGACCTGCATATGCAGAACGTCGATCAGGTGGCCGAACTGATCCGCACGTCGCTGAGTCCCTCGTTGAACGTGAAGAAGATTTATGCGGAGTCATTCGAACGGGTGTTTCTGAATGGTTTTCGCATCCCCGAAGCCAGGCGTGAGATCATCGCGGCGCTGAACGAAGGGACGTTGCTTTTCAATTACAGCGGGCATGGCGGCCCGGATGGACTGGCGCAGGAAGAGCTGTTCACGAAGGAGGATGCGGCGGCGCTCACGAACAAGGACCGGCAGGGCATCTTCGTGACGGCGACGTGCTCGTTCGGATGGTGGGACATCGAGGATGAGCAGAGCGGGGCGGAGGTGCTCCTGCTCAACCCCAACGGCGGGGTCGTCGCGCTCATGACCACGGTGCGGCTCGTGTACACCTCGGGGGATACGACCTCGCTCAATGCCGGGCTCAACCGCGCGCTGAACCAGCATCTCCTCACCCCCGACGAGAACGGGCGCCCGCGCCGGCTCGGCGACGTGATGCGGCTCACGAAGAACACCAGCGTAGGCCTGCAGGGCAACAGCCGGAAGTTCAATCTCCTCGGCGATCCCTCGATGCGGCTCGGGATGCCCGAGCGCACGGCGGCGGTGGAGTCGATCAACGGCGTCGAGGTGGCGGCAGAGAACGCACAGATGCGCGCCCTCGACCAGATCACCCTTGCCGGCACGATCCGAACGCCCGACGGCCGCGTGGACGAGGGCTTCGACGGTCAGGTGGACGTGACGGTCTTCGACGCCGTCCGGCGGGTCTCGCTCATCGAGCAGGTCTACATGCCGACGCCCTATTACACCGTGCGCGAGGACCTCATCTGGCGCGGCGACGTGCAGGCCAACGACGGGCGCTTTACCGCCACGTTCGTCGTGCCGAAAGACATCTCGTACAGCAATGAATCCGGGCGGGTCTCGCTCTATGCGTCCTCGGATGCGGCGCAGGCCATGGGCTTCACGGAAAATTTCATCGTGGGCGGCACCTCGCCAACCCCTCCGATAGACGCCGTCGGACCGGAGATCGCGCTTTTCCTGAACGACACCACGTTCGTCTCCGGAAGCATGACCACGCCCGAGCCGGAACTCATCGTCAAGTTTTTCGACGAGAGCGGCCTCAACACCGTCGGCGCGGGGGTGGGCCACGAGATGCTCCTCGTCATCGACGGGAACGAGGGCGATGCGATTGACATCAGCGACGGTTTCCGAAGCGCCGAGAACTCTTTTCAGCGGGGTGAAGTGCGTCGGGCGTTGCCCCGCCTGGAACCGGGCTTCCACACGCTTTCGGTGCGCGCCTGGGACGTGCTCAACAACTCGGGTGAAGCCGAGTTGGCCTTTTACGTGGCCGAGAACGAGACGCTCGAACTGAGGAACGTTTTCAATTACCCCAACCCCATGAGCCGGTTCACACGCTTCGTCTTCGAGCACAATCAGCCGCCGGGCACGGAGGCGCGCATACAGGTGCGCATCTACACGCTCAACGGGCGTCCCATCCGCACACTCGAAGGCGATGAGGCGCTCTTCGGCGGCGTTCTCTCGGGCGGCCCCGTGCAGATCCCCTGGGACGGGCGCGACGAAGACGGCGACCGCGTCGCCACGGGCATCTACCTCTACAAGGTCCGCGTCGAAGTCGCCCGAGAAGAGGGCGCGCGCGACGTGGTCGAACGGATCGAGAAACTGGCCGTCATTCGATAATAGTCCGATGAGGTGAAGATCATGTTTTTAGGAAAGGCAACCTTTAACCGATTCAAGCATTATAAAATGTCTATGCAAACGAGCCAAAACGCCACCGCGTACGACTCCCCTCAACCTACCGAAACAAGCGCCATGCGTGCATTTTTCCCGCGCCCGGTCCAACGACTGACGGGCTTTCTGTTCATGCTGGTCTTAGCGGCCGGCTTCTACCAGACCGCAGCCGCACAGGTGGGCGGGGCCGCCGTCGTCTTCCTCAAGATCGAACCGGACAGCCGCGCTTCCGGCATGGGCAATGCCGGGGTCGCGCTCGCCGACAATGCCTCGGCGATGTTCTGGAACCCGGCCGGGCTGGCGTTTCAGAAAGGCACCGAACTGGGCCTGACGCACTCGAACTGGCTTCCCGAGTTCAATGCCGGCCTCTTCTACGAGTACTTCGTGGCCAAACATCACGTGCCGGGCTGGGGCACGTTCGGGGCGCACCTGACGTACCTTTTCCTCGGCGAGCACGAAGGGCGCGACGCCCAGAACAATCCAACGGGGACGTTTCGCTCGTTTGACCTCGCGCTCGGCGGATCGTACGGTTTTAAGGTCTCCGAACACCTGGGACTCGGCACGAGCCTCCGGTTCATCTATTCGAGCCTCGCGCCCGGGCAGACCGTCGGGGCACAGCGCACCAAGGCCGGCGTGACGGCGGCTTTCGACGTCGCGGCGCTCTATCGCACCTCGAAGTTCTCTCTCGGCGGGATGCAGACGACCTTCTCGGCGGGCTTCAACCTCGCCAACATGGGACCGACGATTCAGTACTCGGACAACGCGCAGGCCGACCCCATTCCCACCAACCTCCGCTTCGGGTACGCCTTCACGTTCGAGTTCGATGAGTTTAACAAACTCACCATCGTCAACGACTTCAACAAAGACCTCATCCGTGTGCGCGTCGATTCGCTCGGCAACGACGTGGATCCGTTCTATAAGGCGATCTTCTCGTCCTGGCAATCCATCGAGGTGTGTTCGAGCTCGATCAACGACTGTCTCGACGATCCGAGCAAGCTCGAGAAACTGAGCGTCGTCGATCAGCTCACCATCGGCACCGGCCTCGAATACTGGTACAACAACCTTTTCGCGCTTCGGACCGGCTATTTCTACGAGAACCCGCTCAACGGCAACCGGAAATTCCTCACGCTGGGCGCCGGCCTGCGGTACAACATCATCGGGGTGGATTTCTCGTACATCTACGCGCTCGAAGAGAACTCGCCGCTCGCCAATACGATGCGGTTCTCGCTTCTGCTCAACTTCGGACGGAATTAGGGTTCGAGGGGGGCCTCGACGGGCCGGACCCTTCCGGGATCGGGAGGGGACCGGGCGAAAAGAGGAACCTCGCTCCGGAGCGTCCAGCCAAAGGGAACGGGCCGCATATGACGGGTTCGGCAAGGGAAGGGACGCGAACGCTCTTCCAATGGGGGCATGCCTGGTGCGGCCTGTTGTTGCTTTTCCTGTCCATGCCGGGAGCCGTGCGTGGGCAGGAGACGCCCCGCTTTGCCGCGGAGGCGCTCGCGCTCCGGCAGGCCGTCCGCACGAGGGGGGCCGCGCCCGTCCGGCGTCCCGCCGCCCCGCACTATGACGTGGTGGCTCTCCGGGTCGCTTTTCAACCGGACACCTCCCGCTTCACCACCGGCGACGGGACCTTCGACGACGCGCTTTACCCCGAGGGCCTCGTCCCGGCGATGGATCCGTATCCGCATGACGCCGCGTACTTCGAGGCGCACCTCGCCTTCCTCGAAGACTACGTAGCCCGCGTCTCGGACGGGCGGACGACCGTGACCACCCACCTCGTGCCCGAGATCGTCCGGGTCTCCCGGGAGATGGGCGCCTACAGCCCCACCGGCCCGGACTCGGACTCCGACGAAGAGCTCGCCAAACTCGCCGGGCTCGTCGAGGAGGCGTGGACCCGCGCCGACGCCGTCAGCACCTTCGACCTCTCGGCCTTCGATCCGGAAACGACCGTTTTCGTCCTCTTTCACGCCGGCGTCGGGCGCGACGTCGAGCTCATCGGCACCACGCTCGACAAGACGCCGCAGGATCTGCCTTCGCTCTTCTTCGACGAGGCCGCGCTCCGACGGCTGCTCGGACCGGTTGCGATCACCTTCAACGGCATGCCGGTCACGCGCACGCTCCTGCTCCCGCGCACCGAGACCCGTTCCGGCTTCGATTTCATCCGGGACGCGCCCTTCCTCGCCGAGTTCACCATCAACGGTCTGCTTGCCTCGAGCTTTTTCAACGCCCTCGGCGTGCCCGACCTGTTCAATACGACGACCGGAGAGAGCGCCATTGGTCCCTTCGGGCTCATGGATCCGCTCGGCATCTTCGCCTTCAACGGACTGTTTCCCCCGGAACCGAGCGCCTGGACGAAACTCTTCCTCGGATGGACGAGCGCCGAGGAGCTTCGCGGAGACGGGCCGGAGACGGTCGCGCTTCGGCATACGTCCGATCCCTCCGGCGCTGACGTGGCGCGCGCGTGGATCTCGGGCGGCGAGTATTTCCTCGTCGAGAACCGCCACCGCGACCCCGAAGGCGATGGGCTCGTCATGCGCGTGTGGCGGGACGGCGCCCTCCGCGAGGTGCGCGTGGACAACGGCGACGAATCCTTCAACCGCCTCGACACGCGCGGCTTCGAGGGCGGCGTGGTGGTGGGCGTGGACGACTACGACTTTGCCGTGCCCGGCGGCCTCGACGAGGACGGGAACGAGCTCAACGGCGGCCTCCTCATCTGGCACGTCGACGAGCGGCGACTGGCCGAGGGGATGCCCGCGAACCGCGTCAACGCCGACCCCGAACGCCGCGCGGTGGACGTGGAGGAAGCCGACGGCGCGCAGGACATCGGCTTCCCGATCCCCGGCTCCTTCGGGCCCGCCTTCGATCTCGGCTCCCCTTTCGACTTCTTCTTCCGGGACAACCCTGTGGTCGTCGTCACGCAGACCGGCCGCGAGATCCGTCTCTATGAGAACCGCTTCGGCCCGGACACCTTCCCCGACAGCCGCTCGAACGAGGGCGGGCCGAGCTTCATCACGCTCGACGACTTCTCCGCGCCCGGCGTCGAGATGAGCTTTACGTACCGGCGGGCGGCAGAGGCGGGCGTCACGCCGCTGACGAAGTTTCAGACGAAGCAAATCGCCGGCCCCGGCGCTTCCTTCACGAGGGGCGGCTTCGTCAAGGTCACCGACGACGGCGCTCCCTGGCTCATGCTCTATACGGGGAACGCGATCCCGAACGGCGGCGAGACCGAGTTGAACGTCTTCGTTGAGAAGACCGAGGAGGCGCTGTTCGGGTTCGTCAACGGAGGCGGGCAAATCGGCGCGGCGGGACTCCCGGGAGGAGGAGCCGCCGTGGCCTACTTCGGCTCGCGCGTCTCGCTCGACCTGCACCGGGCCTCGGGTACGGACAGGGTGAGGTATGACAACGTGGGTGTGGACGCCGTAGACGTGTTCTCGCCCCTCGTGGTCTCTCAGCGGTCGGGGCAGGCGGTCTTTAACGTGATGACGGAGACGGAAGGATCGTCGGAGGCGGCCGTGCTCGAACTGTTCGAGGACGGAACGTCGAACGTGCGCTTCCCGGAGTCGGAGGCGCCGGTGGGGCTGGCGAGCGATGGCGAACGGCTGATCGTCGTGACGCGCTCCGGGGTGTGGGTCGGGCAGGAGGAGGTGTGGACGGCCGACCTTGCCGCGGGCGCGGTGATCGGGCAGCCGGCCTTCGGGCGCGACGCGAGCGGGCTCGTCGGCGTGACGCCCATCGTAAGTGCCGGCGAACTGCTGGTTTTCCTCGCCGACGGGAGCGTTCGGCGCATCGACGTGGGGGGGAGCCTCGGGCAGACGGGCGGGGCGCTCTCGCAATTTCCGGTGCTCGCCGACCTCGACGGGGATGAGCGGCTGGACGTGTTGACGACCTACGACCGCTCTCTCGTCGCCTTCACGCAGGCCGGGGGCGTCGTGGACGGGTTCCCCATCGCGCTCTCCGCGCCGTCGGCGGCGCAGCCGCTGGTGGCCGAGCTGAGCGACAGCGGCGCGTGGTCGGTCGTGACGGCGGCGACGGACGGGTACGTCTATGCGTACGACCTCGGGCGGGGAGGCGAGCCGCCGCCGGGCTTCCCGCTGGCCGTCGGGCTGAGCGTCGAGGCCACGCCGCTGTTGCGCGAGGGCGAGCTCTACGTGGTCTCTCGCGAAGGCGCCCTTCGGGCGTGGAAACTCGACGACCTCGGGGCCGTCTGGTGGGGGCAGCTTTACGCCGACGTCCAGAACCGGAGCTACGTCGAACTGGTTGCAGATCCGGAGCCGGGACCGGTGGCCGCGGCTCTTCTCGATCCGCGCGAGACGTATAACTGGCCCAACCCGATCCGCGACGGCGTCACCCACCTCCGGTTCAAGCCCGCGAAGCCGTGCCGGGTCCGGATCACCATCATCGACGCCGCGGGCGCGCTCATCGACGAGATCACCGTGGACGACGTGCCGGCGGGCGTGCCGTCCGAGTACGCGTGGACGACCGATGCGCCGAGCGGCCTCTATTTCGCCCGCATCACCGCCGTCGCCGACGACGGCGAGACGCAATCCCGCATGGTTAAAATGGCCATCATCCGGTAAACGTCTCCGGTTCGACGACCGGAACCCTCGACCCTCTTTCCTATGCTTGTGCGCGCACGAAAAGGCTGGTGGATCCTCCTCGCATGGGGGCTCGTTGCGCTCGCGGCGCAGGCGCAGGTCCGCCCCGGTTTCTTCGACTACGTCCGCCGCGACCTCGACTGGTACACCATCGAGACGGAGCATTTCAAGGTGCACTTCCACGCCGACGAACAGGGGCGGGGGAGCAGCCGGACGGCGCAGGTGGTGGCCCGCATCGCCGAGGAGATCTACGGCCCGATCACGTCGCTCTACCGGCACGAACCCGACACGAAGGTCTCCTTCATCCTCAAGGATTACGAGGACTATTCGAACGGCGCGGCGTACTTCTTCGACAACATGATCGAGATATGGGCCCCCGCGCTCGATTCCCCCCTGCGCGGCGATCACAACTGGCTCCGGAACGTCATCACGCACGAATTCACCCACATGGTGCAGGTGCAGACGACGATGAAGGCCGACCGCCGGATGCCTTTCCTCTATTTTCAGCTCCTCGATTATGAGGACGTGCGCCGCCCGGACGTGCTCTACGGCTACCCGAACGTCCTCGTCACGTATCCCGTGCCGGTGCTCAACAACCCGGCGTGGCTGGCCGAGGGCACGGCGCAGTATCAGCGCGAATACCTCGACTACGACCGCTGGGACACTCACCGGGACATGCTCCTCCGCACGCGGGTGCTGGCAGGCAAGGAGATGTCGCTCTCGGACATGGGCAGCTTCTATTCGCACACGAGCCTCCTCCGCGAGGGCGTGTACAACCACGGCTATGCCTTCACCCGGTACATTGCCCGGACGTACGGCGAGGACGCGCTCCGGAAGATCAGCGAGAGCCTCGGGAAGTGGAAGAACTGGAACTTCGAGCGCGCCGCGAAGGATGCGCTCGGCGTGTCCGGGCAGGAGCTGTATGCGGAGTGGATGACGTCGCTCCGGGATGCGTATGAACGGAACACGGCTCCGATCCGGGCGGCGCTCGTCGAGGGCGAGATCATCGAGGCGGACGGGTTCAGCAACTTTTACCCGCGCTTCTCTCCGGACGGGACGCGCCTCGCCTATCTCTCGAACCGGGGCGAGGATTTCAACCGGATGAGTCTGTACGTCCGCGACCTCGGGAGCGGCCGGGCGACGGCGTACGACGTGGACGGGCTGACGACGGGGGTGGGGGCGTCGTACACGTGCTCCTTCGGGCGCCGCGTCACCTCGGGCACGAGCGGGGCGTTCGCGTGGCGGCCCGACGGCAAGGCGCTCCTCTACGCCCGCATCCGCGATACGAAGGAGGGGCACCTCGTCTCCGACCTCTACGAACTCGACCTCGAAACGAAGGAGGAGACCCGCCTCACACACGGTCTCCGCGCCGCCGCGCCGGACGTCTCGCCCGACGGCGAGAAGGTCGCCTTCATCGGTCAGGCCGACGGCTCGACGAACCTCTACGTGCTCGACCTTGCCACGAAGGCGGTGACGCAGCTCACGCATCATGCCGACGGTGCGCAGACCACGGAGCCGCGCTGGCATCCCTCCGGCGCGTGGATCTATTTCGGGCGGATGACCGGCGAGGGGCGCGACCTCTACCGCGTTCGTCCCGACGGGCGCGACCTCGAAGCCGTACGCGCCACGTCGGCCGACGAGCGCTCGCCCGCCTTCGATCGCGAGGGGCGGTATCTGTATTTTGCTTCGGACGCCTCGGGGATCTACAACCTGTACCGTATGCCGGTGGCCGCTTCGGCGGAGGAGGCGACACGGACGAGCGCGCCGCCGGACGAGCGCCGGGTCGAGCGCCTCACGAACGTCCTCGGCGGGGCGTTCATGCCGGAGGTGGACTCGGACGGACGGCTCGCCTTTGCGCAGTACCGGTGGGACGGCTACAAGATCGCGATGATCGAAGCGCCCGCGCCCGTGCCCGAGGCGGCTCGTGTGACGTACGTCTCGCCCGAGGTCCTCGAGAAGCCGCGCCCGCCCGTCCTGGCCGACGCCGGAGCCGAGCTCAACGCCTTCGACGACACCGACGTGCGTCCGCTCGCCGTCGACGCCGTCACGGCCGTGCGGACCGAAGGACGGCTCCCGCTTCCGCCCGGCGCTCGGGGCGACGCCGACGAAGCTCCGGCGGAGGACGCGCTTCAGGTGACGAAATACAAGAGCACGTTCACCTCTTTCAGCTTCTTCCCGGCGCTCCGGCTCGATCAGTACGTCTCCCGGCAGCGCAGCCGCGCCGAGGTGCGCCTCAAGGATCGGACGCGCGGCGAGACGCTCTGGCGAAACACGAAGGTCGGCGTGTATATGAGTTCCCGAGAAGTGCTCGACGGGCTCACGTTCTTCGGCGGCATCCTCGTCGGACCCGGCTCCCGCGAAGGCGTCTCCGCCGGCGACTACTTCTCCCCGTCGAACCTCCTCAAGCTCGAACGCGACATCTTCCTTCAGTTCGACTACAAGAAAGGGTTCGGACTCATCCCGCACCGGTGGTCCCCGCAACTCTCCGTCTCTCTGTTCAACATACGGCGCAACGTCGAAAACGGCCTGGCCATCGAGGAATTCCCGTGTACGGCGTGCTTCCCCGATACCACCCTTGCCGACCTCTCATACAACATCTGGGAACTCAACCTCGCGGCGCGGAGCAAGGTCAGTCGCTCGCTGCTCCTCGAAGCAAGCTTCCGGATCAGCCCGTACCGCGTCACGACGGAGCGGTTTTTCTCGAAAGAGTTCAATCAGAGCATCGACGCTTCCTCCGCGCGGTATTTCGTCGGGCGGGCGCTCCGGCTGGCGGCGTATTACGAGGCGTTTCACCCGTATCGCGACGCCGACATGGTTCCCGAGGGGCTGCGAGTGACGGCGAGCTATGAGTACGAGCCGAGCCGCCTGCTCGACCGCTTCGACGTGGAAAACGGGTTCCTGAAGCCGGTCTACGAGCGTTTCCGCAACCACCGCGTCACGCTCGACGTCCGCTACGGCGCCCGGCTTCGGAGAAACCCTCTGGGCGGAGCGCACGGGTTCGGGCTTCGCCTCCGGGCCAGCTCGATCCTCGGCGGTCCGGTGGACGATTTCTTCGACGACTACGTGGGCGGCCTCATCGGCGCGCGCGGGTATCCGTTCTATGCGCTCGGCGGCAATGAGACGGTGTGGGGGCAGCTCTCGTACACGCTGCCGCTGCTGCCCCGTTTCCGAAAGCAGATCGGCTTCCTGTATTTCGACAAGATCTATACGCGGGTCTATGCCGACGCCGCGATGGCATGGAACGGCGCGTGGCCCGGCCTCGGACAGGCCCGCAAGGACGTGGGCGCGGAACTCCGGCTGGGCATCGGCTCCTTCTACCTCTTGCCGACCGCCGTCTTCCTCAGCGCCACCTATGGCCTCGATGCGTTCGACTTCAAGCTCGACGACGGGTTCGTGACGCCCGACGGCAGCGACACCGTTCGTTATGGCCGCGATGTCCTCTGGCACTTCGGCGTCATTTTCGGGTTTGACCAACTATGAGCGAGAAGCCGGAACCGCAAGCTCCCCCACGCACGAAGATGAAGACGAAACGATGAACCTCACTCTGATCTACGTCACCTCCGTGGTGATGATTGTCGTCGGCCTCGGATTTCTGTATGCCCTCATCGGCGGGCACGAGCGGAAACGCCCGCAAAACGCCGTCGAGTGGCTCGGATCGACGCTCTCGGTGCTGCTCATCCTCAGCGCGAGCGCCCTGTTGATCCTCGCGATGCGTTCGGAGCCCGAAGCGCGCGTCGTCAACTTCGCGGATCGCTCGGCCTTCGAGGACGTGCCCCTCGAAGTGCCGGCGGAAAACTTCTCCTTTCGCCTCGTCTCCGATGACTCCCCGCACGCGTTCGAGGAGTTCGAGGGTAAGGTCATTCTGCTCAACGTCTGGGCGACGTGGTGCCCGCCGTGTCTCGCCGAAATCCCCGAACTCAACCGTCTCTCCGGAGATCTTTCCGAGGAGGGGTTGGTGATCCTCTCGATCTCCGACGAGCCCCGACAGGTGCTCCTCGACTTTCACGAGAACCTTCCGCTTCGGACCGTCAGCGGGTACGTCGATGCGCCCGAGACGATGCCGGAGGTCTTCCGGAGCGGCTTCGACGTGCGCCCGACGACGTACGTCATCGACCGGGAAGGCGTCGTGCGACGCTACCTCCTCGGCGCACGCGATTATGACTTTTTCAAGCGCGCCGTCATGCCGTACTTATAGCGGCTTTTCGTGTGTGCATGCCCGGCGGTTTTCCCCGGCCGCGAGTGGCCCAACCCTCCAGATTTATGACACGTTTTACCTCTTTCCGCCATTTGTGCGCCGTGTGCGCCGTGCTTACCCTGGCGACGGCCGGTCCCGCCCGTGCGGGCGACGACGGGCAGGGACGCGACAAGCCGGACCACGAGCAGACGTATACGCAGGCCGATCTCCGGATGGCGATTTTGCACGCGGGGCAAACGACGCGGGCGAAAGGGCTGGTTCGGCGAGCGCCCGGACGCCGGAGTGTGCCGCTCGCGTTCGCCCTCTCGGCGCTGGTTCCGGGCGCGGGTCAGGCCTACAACCGGCAGTGGGTGAAAGCGCTCGTCGGCATCGCCGTCGAAGCGGCGCTGATCACGGGGTACACCGTGTGGCGGGGGCAGGGGCTCGACGAGGAACGCGCCTATCAGGCGTTCGCAAACGCGCAGTGGGACCCGGCACGGTACGCCTCCTGGCTGAATGACTATCAGGTCTTCCTCAATCAGCAGTTCAATGCCGGGATCAGCACCGTCGACATCGCCGTCCCCTCCGGCATCGACTTCACGAACCCCGGCGCGTGGAGTTCGGCGGATCGGCAGGTGGTCGATGCGTTCTTCTCGCAGATCCGAAGCGTCGAGCGGCGCCTTTTCCATCCGGAGACGGGAGCCGCGTTCTCGCATCAGCTTCCCAACTTCGGCGATCAGCAATACTACGAACTCATCGGCAAGTATTTTCAGTTCGCACCCGGCTGGCGGGACTATCCCGCCTGGGTCGATGCGGAGGGCAATTTTACGGTGGCCATCGATCCGGAGATGACGGGTCCCAACGGGGAGAAGCCGAACGTCTCGGAGACGTTTTTCGCATATGCCGAGGACACGGCGCACGCCAATGATCTGCTTCGGAGGGCTTCCCGGTTGTCGCTCCTTTTCATCGTCAATCACCTCGTGGCGGGCATCGACGCCGCCATCTCCTCGAAGCTCCACAACGAGCGGATCAGCACGAGCTTCGGGCTCGCGTATAACCGGAACGGCGCGCCGCAGCCGGCGGCCTCGATCCGCTACTCCTTCTGAGCGTCGTGACCGTGGCGCTCGAGACGCTCTTCTTCCCGGAGGTCCTCCCCGAGGGGTGGGTGCGCCCGTTGCTCGCCCTCGGAGTTGGCGCGGCCTTCGGCTTCTTTGCTCTCCGGCTCCGTTTTCTCGATGCTTCGGGCGCCGTGGCAGGCGGGCTCTTCGCGGCCTCGCTCGTCGGGTTTGGCGGATGGGCGTGGGCGGCGCCGGGGTTTGCGTTCTTCTTTTTGTCGAGTCTGCTCTCGAAGCTGGGGCGCGGGCGGAAGGCGGCGGCTCTGGCGCTGAGCGAGAAGGGAAGCGTGCGCGACGCGCGGCAGGTGCTGGCCAACGGCGGCGTGGCGTGGGCGCTTCTGCTCGGGCACGCCGTCGCGCCCGGGAGTCTGTGGTATGCGGGTTTTCTCGGCGCGCTCGCCGCCGCCGCCGCCGATACGTGGGCCACCGAGATCGGCACGCTCGGTCGGGCGCGTCCGAGGCTCGTCACCACGTGGCGGGAAGCGCCGCCGGGCACGTCGGGGGCCGTCTCGGCGCTCGGGACGCTCGGCGCGGCGCTCGGCGCGGCCTCGGTCGCGATCAGTGCGTGGCCCTTTGCGCCGGCATTCTTCGGGCGGTTCGGCCCGGGCGTGACGCTCTTCTTCCTCACGGGTTCGGGCGTGGTCGCTTCCTTCGGCGACAGCCTCGCGGGAGCCGCCGTTCAGGCCCGCTACCGGGATCCCGCCACCGGCGCGGTGACCGAGCGGCGGGGGGAGGGTTTCCGCCTCGTCCATGGGCTATCGTGGATCGACAACGACGGGGTCAATCTCTGGGGCGCCTTTTTGGGAGCCCTCCTCGCGATGGCTTGCTTTCGAGCGGCGGGATTAGGTTCTTAAGGGGCGATCCGCGCTGCGTCCCGGGGGCTCCGGCCCTCTTCACGGGGCGGCGGCCGCTCCCGTTGTTCCACCAAAAGAAATTGCGCAATGCCCTGGTATAAGAAGCTTCACTGGCAGATCATCCTCGGTCTGGTGCTGGGCCTGATCTACGGGATCGTCGCGGCGGCGTCCGGATGGGGCCGGTTCACAGACGACTGGATCGCGCCTTTCGGCGACATCTTCATCAATCTGCTGAAGCTGATCGCGGTGCCGCTCATACTGGCCTCGCTCATCACGGGTGTGGCTTCGTTATCCGACCTGAAGAAACTCTCGCGTATCGGTGGAAAGACCATCGCCATTTACATTGCCACGACGGTGGTGGCGCTCATCATCGGGCTGGTGGTGGTCAACCTCATGCAGCCGGGAGCGCATGTGCCCGAGGACATGAAGCAGAAGCTGGAGGAGACCTACGGCAGCGACGCCGCCGGCCGCGCCCGGATGGCCGAAGCCGCGAAAGAACGCGGGCCGCTCCAGCCGATCGTGGACATGGTGCCGTCGAACCTGTTCGACTCCGCCTCCGACAACCGGAACATGCTTCAGGTGGTCTTCTTCGCCATCTTTGCGGGCGTCGCGCTCCTGATGGTGCCCGCAGAGAAAGCCCGGCCGCTCGTCCGGTTCTTCGAGAGTCTGAACGAACTCGTCATCAAGATGGTGGAGATCATCATGTTGATGGCGCCGATCGGGGTCTTCGCCCTGATGGCGGACACGATCACTTCCATCGCCGGGGACAATCTGGCGCAGATCGGCGAGCTCCTGGCGGCGCTCGGATATTATTGCATCGCGGTCGTGCTCGGGCTCATCCTCCACATGGGGATCACCTACTCCTCGCTCATCAAATTCTTCACGCCGCTCTCGCTCAAGCGCTTCTATTCGAGCATCAGCCCGGCGCAGCTCGTGGCGTTCTCCACCTCTTCGAGCGGGGCGACGTTGCCGGTGACGATGGAGGTGGCGGAGAAAAACCTCGGCGTCTCGGAGGAGGTCTCTTCGTTTGCCCTCCCGCTCGGCGCGACGATCAACATGGACGGGACGGCGCTGTATCAGGCGGTGGCGGCGGTGTTCATCGCGCAGACCCTCGGGATGGGACTCGACCTCGGGGCACAGATCACCATCATCCTGACGGCCGTGCTGGCCTCCATCGGCACGGCGGCGGTTCCGAGCGCCGGCATCATCATGCTTGTCATCATCCTCGAATCCGTCGGGGTGCCCTCGTCCGGCATCGCGCTCATCCTCGGCGTCGATCGCATCCTCGACATGATGCGAACGGTCACCAACGTCACCGGCGACCTGGCCGTATCGACCGTGGTAGCCGCAAGCGAGCGGCAGCTGCACGTCCCGCCGCCCGGCGAAGGGCTGGATCTGGCGCCGCTCGAACTGGAAAAGGCGCTCGGATGAGGGGGGAGCGATTCGGTGAACGCGCGGTGCGGCGAATATTAAATTTGGAGGTCCCTTTCCTGAGGCGGGCCGCCCGTTATTGACTATCAGCGGCGGTATTCGTATCAAAGGAGCCGAGGCGCGACCCCCCACCCGCGTGCGCATTCGGCATCTTCTCGCGGCTCCCGTCGATGCCGGAGCCCTGCGGTCTCGCGCCTTCCCCCGTTCGTCAGACCCTGGTTGATTCCCCCTTTCTCCAGAATAGACCCGGAGCGGCGTGAGATCCGTCCGGGTCTCATTTCAAAACTGCTGACTCATTCCGAGCCCTCTCGCGGGTCCGTCGGGAAGGAAAAGTGGTCCTTTGAGGCCGGAAAGGCCGTTTAGAAGCCCGTGCAATGGAATTGGCATCATCTTCGTGAAAGGGTTCGTCAGACGTTGGCTCTCACGGGGGTTGGCGGGAAATCGTCGCGCGGCGGAAGGGATAAAAAACGCCCCGAAGCGTGTGAGACACTCCGGGGCGATGCGCGCTTGGGAGGATTCGAACCCCCGACCTTTGGAACCGGAATCCAACGCTCTATCCAACTGAGCTACAAGCGCATGAAACCGCAATATACCGACGGCTGCACAGGGTGGTCAAGAGGCGCACACCCGGCGCACGGCAAAGTTTATGCAAAGACGGTGAGTGTGGTTCCAGGGCGCGCCGAACGTGAGCTCTCTTCGTCCGTCGCCGCTGCGTGATGCATTATGGAAAAGCAAACGGTTGATGCGGATCAGGCGTCCTTCCTTTCCCAGGGTAATGAGCATATGAGCAGAGATGCCGCCATCATCGAGCGATTCAAACAGGATCCGGAAGGGGCTTACGCCGAGTTGCTGGAGCACTATTCCCCGATCCTTTTGCGGATGATTCGGCGTTTCATGAAGGACCCGGACGACGTGATGGAGGTGTACACATCGATCGCCGAGCGCCTCCGCGCGAACAATTTTCAGGCGCTCCGTCGCTTTCGGATCAACAGTGAACTCGCGCCGTGGCTCAGCGTGGTGGTGGCCAACGCCTGCCGGGATCGTTTTCGCAAGCAACGCATGGTGTCGGCTCCGCAGTCGGTGCTCGCGAAGCTCGATGATCAGGAGAAACTGGTCTTCAAGTATTATTATCAGGATAATCTACCCTACGGAGACATCGCCGAGCTGATCAGCGGCAAGCATGGCAGGCCTTGCACCCGGCTCGACGTCCAGCGCGCCATCGAAAAGATCAACGACCTGCTGACGGTCAACAAGCGGTGGCACCTGCTGACGGCGCTGAACATGAACCGGACCTTCCTCTCGATCGAAGATCTGCGCGAGGCGGGGTTTCAGCCGTCCTCCGACGCGTACGGGAGCCTGGAAGCCGGGCTGGGGGAGCGGGAGCAGATCAGCCGGCTCAACGCGGCGATTGCGAAGCTCGACGAGGAGGATCAATTGCTGGTGCTCCTTCGCTATGAACACGGCATGCGCGCCCAGCAGATCGCCCGGGTGATGCGGTACGAGAACCACAAATACGTGTACACGCGCCTGCGCACCATCGTCAACCGGCTCCGGCGGGAGATGACGGGCGCCTGAGCATGCCGGCGGGGAACACCGGCTTTCGCTCGACGGTTGGCATCCCCCCACGGGATCACTTATCGATTGCACGAGGCAGGGGGCGCGCGCTCCCTTTCGTTTATGGAGCAGACCTACCCCTTCGACGTTCAGCCGGCCGCCGAGACGAAACCCGCCCTGATCGATGCCTGGGAGCCCCGACGTCCCATCCCGCTCGACGGCATGCTCGAGCGGAACAAGTACCCGCCGTTGCTGACGGCCCTGATCGGCCTCGTGCTCGTGTTCATCCTGTTTCAGGTCGTGATCGCGCCGCTGGTGGTGGTGGCGCTTCTGCTGATGAACGGGACGCCGCCCGGCGAGATGATCACCGCGCTGATGAACATGGTCGATGAGCAGCCGGGCGTGCTGATGGTGGCGAACACGGTCGGGCAGGTGTTCGGAATCGCGCTTCCGGCATACGTTTTCGCACGGATGCATTCCTCTCGCCCGTGGGCTTTTCTTCGGTTGCGCAAGCCGGATTGGACGCTCCTCCTGCTCGCACTCCTCGGACTCGCGGCCCTCGTGCCGGTGGTGCAGTGGCTCGGGCAAGTCAGCGACGCGCTGCCGTGGCCCGACGCCATCCGGCAGTTCGAACAGGCGCAACTCGAACTCATCGAGAAGGTGCTCGACCAGCAAATCGGCCTCTTTCCCACGCTTCTCATGCTTGCCGTCACGCCGGCCTTCTGCGAAGAACTGCTTTTTCGCGGCTATTTTCAGCGTCAGGCCGAACGGGGGCTGGGCGTGTTCTGGGGCATAGCGCTCACCGGCATCGTCTTCGGGCTCTATCACCTCCGGTTGACGCAGGCCTTACCGCTCATGGCGCTCGGCATCTACCTCGCCTACGTCGCCTGGCGCAGCGGCAGCCTGTGGACGTCGATCGCCGTGCACTTCGCCAACAATGCCTTCGCCGTCTTCCTCGGCGCATACGTGGCCAAACGCCCCGACCTCGAAGCCGCCGACCTCGAAAAAATGGAGGTGCCCTGGTTTATTCTCCTTTCGGCGCTGGTGTTTTTCCTTCTGTTCGTGTATGCTATTCATCAGACGGCCCACGCTGCCCTGGGGCGGCGTGCCCCGGCGGATCACCCGCCGGATCACCTCCCATGAACACACCTGTACGACGCCATGCGTGAGTCAACCTATGAAGGGTGGGTCTCGATCTTTCGAAGCGGCACCGACTACGAGGCCGATCTCGTGCGCGACCGGCTCGACGATGCCGGCATTCCCGCCGTCGTTCTGACCCAGCGTGACCACGCCTTTAACCTGACGCTGGTGGACGGGTTTGCGCAGGTGCACGTGATGGTGCCGAAAGATCAGGTGGAAGCGGCGCGCCACATCCTCGAGAGCGAGCCCCTCTCCGACGAAGAGCTCGAAGCCGCCGCGCTCGCCGCCGACCCGGATGCGCCCGCGGCCCACACGCCCGCGGAAGAGGCCATGCTCGACTCCGGCATCGAAAAAATCAACCTCAGTCTTTCGGACGAAGAAGCCGGGGAAGAGAACGCATAACCCGCCCGTCCGCGTCGTCGTCAACGCCTCTCCGCGACCCATTCGCTCACGGAATCTCCCGCCCCGTGTCCAACGCTCTGCTTCGTCTGCTCACGGCCGTCATCGGCATTCCCGTGGTGGTGCTCGCCGCCTACCTCGGGGGGGGATGGTTCGGCGGCCTCATGCTGGCGGCGGCCCTCGTCGCGCAGCTGGAAGCGTATCAGCTGATGGAAGCGGGCGGGCTTGCGCCGGACAGACGCGCCGGACTGGCTATCGGGGCGCTGACGGCCGGCTGGGCGTTCGCGCCGGAAGCGGGCGCGCTGGCGCTGGCGGCGGCGCTCCTGTGGCTGGCAGTGAGCCCGATGCGGACGGCGCTGAAGACCCCCCTCGCGTCTTTTGCCGCCACCATCTCCGGCGCGATCTATCCCGCGCTGTTCCTGGCTTTCCTGGTGAAGCTGCGCCTGGCGCGCGGGCCCGGCGTCGGCGACCTCGAGGCGTTCTATCTGACGCTGGCCACGGTGGTCCTCATCTGGGCGACGGACACGTTCGCCTATTACACCGGCAAGGCGGTGGGGCGGCATCCGCTCGCGCCCAGGGTCTCGCCGAAGAAGACGTGGGAGGGCTCCATCGGCGGCGCGCTGGGCGCGTTGGCTGTGGCCGTGGCGCTCAAACTGACCGTGCTCGCCTTCCTGCCGTGGCCCCACCTCGTGGTGGTGGCCTTCCTCTGCGGCGTCGTCAGTCAACTCGGAGACCTGGCCGAGAGCAAGATGAAACGCGCCGTGGATGTGAAGGACTCCGGGACGATCCTCCCGGGACACGGCGGCCTCCTCGACCGCCTCGACGCGCTCATCCTCGCCGCCCCAATGGTGTACCTCTACCTCGCCTACGTCGCCCGGCTCTTCGATTGACCCCGGCGGCCGTGGATAAAAAGTGAGCAACTTTTCGATCCCGAAACGCCTCTTTTTCATAGGTTAACCCCCGTGGAAGTCCACTCGCGGCAACGGAACGCCGGCATCGGGGGCCTGTATAACGCGCATAAGTTCGCGGGTTTTTTGAGCTTCGAGCGTTTGACGAGACCTCCGCAGGGGCCGTTCGGGTGCTCGCGCCACACACAGACCACGAAGAGCATGGGTATCTTTATTCCAAGCAATCGCCGGACGCGGCACAGGCGGTTCTCCTATGAGCCGCGGTTCTACAACCCTGAAAAGGAGCAAAGGCTGAAGCATCGGATGCGCGTCAAGAGCATGTCGCGCGCCCGGCGTCGGAGTCCGGCGGGCATCGTGTATTTCCTCGTGATGCTCGCGCTGATCGTCTATGTGTTTCTGAAGCTTGGTTGACAACGGGCGGAAAGGTCGTAAACAGGAGGAGTATCGCGTGTCCGAGGTCTCGATCGTTCCGGAACGTATCATTCGGGTGATGCCCGAGACGCTCGCCAACAAGATCGCGGCGGGCGAGGTCGTGCAGCGTCCGGCATCGGCGGCGAAAGAGTTGATCGAGAACGCGCTCGACGCGGGCGCCGATCAGGTGCAGGTGGTGCTCAAGTCCGCCGGGCGCGAGCTCGTGCAGGTGATCGACAACGGCTGCGGGATGGGACCGGAGGACGCCGTCGCCTGTTTCCAACGCCACGCCACGAGCAAGGTCCGCTCCATCGACGATCTCGAACGCATCCTCACGCTTGGTTTTCGCGGGGAAGCGCTCGCCTCCATCGCCGCCGTGTCGCAGGTCGAGCTTCGCACGAAGCGCGTCCGCGACGAAGCCGGCGTGTGCGTCCGCGTCGCGGGCGGGGTCCTCCAATCGACCGAACCCTGCGCCACCCCCAACGGCGCCTCCCTCGCGGTCCGCAACCTCTTCTATAACGTGCCGGCGCGCCGCAACTTCCTGAAGTCCCCGGCCACGGAATTCAAGCACCTCGTCGAGACGTTCCAGTTTCTGGCCCTCTCGAATCCGCGCGTCGGCTTCACGCTCCACCACGACGGCAACGAGGTCCATCGGCTCGACCGCGTGGACGACGACGATGTGTACGAAGCGCTCCGGGGGCGGATCACGGGCATCTTCGGACAAGCCTACGAGCACAAACTCATCCCCGCGGAGGAATCGACGAGCTACCTTTCGGTGTATGGCTTCGTGGGGCATCCGAGCCTTCGGCGGCGGAGCCGGGGCGAGCAGTTCCTCTTCGTCAACGGCCGATTCGTCAAACATCGCCGCCTCGAACACGCCGTCGCCTCCGCCTATGGCGACGCGCTGCCCGAGGGCTCGCATCCGTTCTTCGCCCTTTTCCTGAACCTCGACCCGAGCCATGTGGACGTGAACGTGCATCCGACGAAGGCCGAGGTCAAGTTCGACGACGAGCGCGGGGTGTACGGTTTCCTCCGGGCCGTGGTGAAGAAGGCGCTCGGCGTTTCCGAGTTGACCCCGCAGCTCGGGAACGATCCGGATCGCGCCGTCGGCTCGTCGATCACCTTCCCGGGCGCGAGCCCCTATGCGCCGCCGGTTGCTTTCTCGCCGGTGCATCCTCCGGAAGCGCCGGTCGTCGGCGCTCCGTCCCGGCGCAAGCCTTCCGAGCCGCGCACGAGTCCAACGGGAACGACCGGGGGGCTCGGCGCGCTCTCCGAACGCTTCTATGCCGCGCCGGAGGTGCACACTGTCGGGCGGCACATCGCTTCGGGCGCGACGACGGAGGTGGAGGACGACGAAACGGACCGCCCCGAGACGCTCCTTTGGCAACTCCACCATACGTACATCCTCACGCAGATCCGTTCGGGTCTGATGGTCGTCGATCAGAACGCGGCGCACGAGCGCATCCTCTATGAACGGGCGCTCCACAGCCTCGAAAACGGCTTCGACCTCTCGCAGCAGTTGCTCTTTCCCCACACCCTGGACTTCTCACCCGCCGACTACGAGATCCTCAAGGAACTCTTGCCGGATCTCCGCTCGCTCGGGTTCGACATCGAGTTTTTCGGCGGGCGTTCGGTGGTCGTGCGAGGCGTGCCGGCGGAGATCCGCGCCGGCGACGAGCGTTCCATGATCGAGGACATCCTGGCGCAGTACAAGTCGTACGGCGAAGCGCCGCAGGTGAAGAAGCGCGAGCGGCTCGCCCGGAGTCTGGCCCGGAGGAGCGCCATCAAACCGGGGGAGCCGCTTTCGGTGAAGGAGATGCGCGGGCTGATCGATCAGCTTTTTCTTTGCGAGATGCCGTACGCCTGCCCGCACGGCCGCCCGACGATGGTCAAGATCACCATCGACGAACTGAACAAGCGGTTCGGGCGCGGGGCATAGCCGTCTCGCGCCCCGTTCCCGAAGGCGCTCCCGCACGTCCCATGCTGATCGAAAACGTCCGCGCGTTCATCGACCGTCACCGGCTCCTCGAACCGGGGGCGCGGGTGCTCGTGGGCGTCAGCGGCGGCGTCGATTCGGTCGCGCTCCTGACCGTGCTTCACCGGCTCGGGTATGCGATGCGGGCGGCGCACGTGAACTACGGGCTCCGGGGCGCGGCGTCGGAGGCGGATGAGGCGCTCGTGCGCGCGCTCTGCCGGCGTCTCGGCGTTCCGCTGCACGTCGACCGCCCGGCCACGAAGGCCCACGCGCGCGCACACGGGCAGTCGATGCAGGCCGCGGCGCGGGACCTCCGATACGCTTTCTTCGAGCGTCTCGCCCGGGCCGGGGGGCTCTCGCACGTCGCCGTCGCCCACCACCGCGACGATCAGGCGGAGACGGTGTTGCTCCGCCTCTTCCGGGGCAGCGGGGTGGAGGGGCTCGCGGGCATGCCGGTCCGGCGACCGCTCGCGCGCGGCAGCGCGATCACGCTCGTGCGCCCGTTCCTCGACGTCCGACGGTCCGAGATCGAGGCGTTCGCGGCTGCGGAGGGGCTCGCGTGGCGGGAGGATGCCTCGAACGCGGGCTTCCGGTACCGGCGCGGCGCGATCCGGGAGGCCCTCCTCCCGCGCATCGTCGAGCACTTCGGTCCGGCCGCCGTGGAGAACATCGCGCGTTCGGCGGCGCTCGTGCGCGCTTACGTGACGGACACGATCCACCCGGAGCTGACGCGACGCTTCGCAACGAGCGCGCAGAAGCTGCCGGGCGGCGGGGGGATGCTCTCCGCCGGGGCGCTCGAAGCGCAGCCGACCGTATGGCGTCGCCGGTTGATCCTCGAAGCGCTCCGCCGGTGGCTCCCCGGCGCGCCCCTGAGCGAGACGACGGCGGAGACCGTCGAGCGGCTCCTCGGCGCGCAGACGGGCCGCCGCGTGACCTTCGGTCAGGGAAGCGTGTGGCGCGAGCGGGAGGGACTCGCCTTCGTGCCGGGCCCCGGCAAGGGCGGGGCGGAAACGCCCGTGGCGCCGGGCGCGCCCGTGGCGCTCCCCGGCGGCGCGCTCCTCGTCGAAGAAGCCCCGTGTGTGGCTTCACCCGGAGCCGGCGCGCCGCTCGTCGAATACGCCGATGCGGACCGGATCGCGCCGCCGCTCCTCGCGCGTCCCTGGCGCACCGGCGATCGCTTCCGTCCCCTCGGCATGCGCCATCACAAAAAAGTGAGCGACTTTCTCACGGACGCGAAAATCCCGGCACACGAGCGGTCCGGCGTCTACGTGCTCTCCGACCGGGAGAAGATCGTGTGGGTGGTCGGGCTTCGCCTCTCGGACGAGGTCCGCCTCCGTCCCGGCTCCACCCGGTGCGTTCGTCTGCGGTTCACTCCCCGGGACGGGCAGGCCGCGTGACGGCTTGTTCATTCCCGGTGAAGAGAACCGTCCCCGACGCCCGATCGCTTCCATCCGAAGGCGACGTGGCGTAGTTTTCCCGGGATTCCGGATGGCGACCCCCGAGGACGTCGTATTCCACCTGAAACCATCCATACCGGGCGTTTCTTTATGTCTCTAAACATTCCCGACGTGAAAAAAACCGTCATGTGCCGGGGAGAGCGCTTCCGCCTCTATCTCGACAAAGAAACCATTCAACGACGGGTCGAGGAGCTCGGACGCGAGATCAGCCGCGCATACGAAGGCAAACGCCCGATTCTGATCGGCGTGCTCAACGGCGCTTTCATTTTCCTCGCCGACCTCATGCGCGCCATCGACATCGACTGCGAGGTCGACTTTCTGAAGCTCTCCTCGTACGGCGCTCAGAAGATCTCGAGCGGCGTCGTGCACGAGCTCAAAAAGATCGACGCGCCGATCGAGGGGCGGCACGTCATCGTCGTCGAGGATATCGTCGATACCGGCCTCTCGATGCGGTTCATCATCGAGAAGATGCGGGAGTATCGCCCCGCGTCGGTGCGTACGGCCACGCTGCTCCATAAATACGAGGCCACGCGCGTGGACGTCGAGCTCGACTACGTGGGCTTCCGCATCGAGAACCTCTTCGTCATCGGCTACGGCCTCGACTACGGCCAGCTCGGGCGCAATTTGCCGGAGATCTACATCCTCGACGAAGACTGAGCCCGGGCGTGGTCACCCGGCGTGAGAGACGGGCGGGCGGTTCACCGGCGGTTCTTTGGGACGGGGCGCCGGCGGTTGTCCGGCGGTGGAGGTCACCGATTCCACCGGAACGGGTGTGCGCGTGAGGATCGGCGGGGCAAACGAGGCGAGCGGCACTTCCAGAGCGCGGACGCTCGGAACGGGCGGCTGCTCACCGGGAAGCTCTTCGAGGGGATAGCGGAGCATGTGGAAGATGCTCGTCGTCTCCGGCTGCTTGAACGAGGCCGGCGTGGCCGTGACGAGCGAACGCCCGAACGACTTCACCGTGAAGACCGGCTTCTTCGCCGTGCGCACCACCTTTTCGGCGACGCTGCCCATGAGGAAATGCCGGATGCCGGTGAGCCCGTGGGTCGCCAGGACGATGAGGTCCGCGTCTTCTTCGTCGGCGAAGGCAGCGATGCGCTCGGCCACGTTCCCGTGCGCGATCCGGTAGGAGACCTCCACGTCCGGTCCCGGCACGGCCTCGTCGAGCGCGCGCAGGTGTTCGTCGAAGAAGCCGGGCCGCATCATCTCCTTGAGCAAACGCTGATAGATGGGATCGTCGAGGTTGGGGATGAGGCTGCGGTGATGGATCACGTGGAGCAAGGTGATCCGGCCCTCGAACATGGCGGCGAGTTCCTTCGCATGCATGAGGGCATGCTGGGAGCAATCCGAAAGGTCGGTCGGGACGAGCAGATGCCGGGGGATGCAGGGGTGTTTTTCCACCGGTTCGTCGAGGTGAAAGCTGAGGACCGGGCACGGCGCGCGGCGCACGATCTCTTCGGTGACGCTCCCGCCGAGCACCCGGGCAAAGCCCTTTCTCGCGTGCGTGCCCATCACGATGAGGTCGAACCGATACCGCTCCGCAAAATCGATCGTGACCTCAGCGGGGTTCCGCTCGCCCAGCGGCAGGCTTTCGAAGCGAAGGTGCTCCATCCATTCGTCGATGGGATAGGAGCACTTCGTGGCGCCCGAGCCGAGCCAACGCCGGAAACGTTCGGCATCCCATTCGGGAGCATGCTCGGGATGGTCCGTGAGGTGGAGCACGAAGACCTCGGCCCGGTACGGACGCGCGAGCGAGAGCGCGCGGAGGATGGCCGTGGGATCGTCGAGGTCGGTGGGGACGAGAATTTTTTTGAGAAGCAGCATGGCACGGAAGGAGGGTCTGGGCGGCCGCCGTTGCCGGAGCGACTGCAGGGGGCGCGCGTCAGATCAGAAAATAAGCGGGCGCGCCCGGACGCTTCCGGGATCGACGGGAGAGGGTGAGTATGAGAAAGGACGACGTCCGGGAGAACATGATACGAGAAGGTGATCTCGCAGAAGACAGCCCGTTGCCCTCATTGGATGTGGGGCATTTTGAGAAGAAGGCGTAGGGGAAAACCTGACGCCGAAGGGCCGCTATATCTGCTTTTACATGCCCGTGTTTTCGTAGGTTCTGGAAAGGGTGGGAAAATTACGGGGAACCGGGAAAAAACTCGTCGCGCCGGTTCGTGCGCATCTACGGGGAGCCTGCGTGGCGGGCGAAGCGGGGCGGCTCCGGCGCGCGCGAGGGGCGTCAGCGGGGGGCCGCCTCGGAAGGGGCGATGCGTTTGAGGCGCTCGAAGGGCCAGGGGAGGGCGGCGTCGCCGGGGAGCAGCGGCGCGACCTCGATCGGCGGGAGCGCCACGGGCCGACCGTAATACGTAGCCTCGGCGGTGGGGGTGGCGTGGAGGACCAGGAAGTAGGCCGTGAGCGGATGGCGCCGGAGCCTGCGGTTGAGCGCGCTGACGGCCTTGCTCACGTCGTCGGTGGTTTCCCAGGGCTTCGGGGGGGCGTACCGGGCCGCGTGTTGCCGCACGGCGGCCCGCCGGGCCTCCACTACGGGGTTGCCGGCGAGGGCGGTGTTGGCGACCGGCCCGCCGGCCTCGGCCGAGGCCTCGGCCAGCGTCAGAAGCGTGGCGGCTTCCGCGGGAGGAAGGGCCGCCTCGGCCGTCCGGGCGCCGTCGCGGTCGTAGAGGACCACCCGGCAGCCGCCGGCGGCGCGGTTGCCGAGGAAGCAGATGACCCGGGCGGGCGTGTCCTCGGGGCTCTGCGCCGGGACGAGCGTGTCGAGCAGACGGGCCGGGTCCGGCGACGCTCCCCCGGGAGACAAGGGCTGCTTCAGATGATCCCGCAGGCGCGGGAAACGGAGGTCCACGCGGTCGAGGCGGACGAAGCCGGGGCGGGCGGGGGAGGGGTGGAAGAAGGCGGGGTCGCGTTCGAGCTCCGGAGGGGCGACGAGCACGTGCACGAGCCGGTCCATCGGACGGGCCAGAACCGTGAAGGCGCTCATCAGGTGGGCGCTCATCGTCTTGCGTCCCCCGGCGATGGAGCCGACTACGGGCAGCTCCTGCGCCACGCGTTCGGCCACGACGCGGTAGCAGCATGCGGCGAAGCGGACGTCGTCCTCGGCGTGCCGGATGTCGAGCAGGGGCGCGCCGTCCGAATGGACGGGGACGTGGAAGCGCACCGGCGGGCGGCGGCCCTCGAGCACCGTCTCGCAGAAGCGCCGCCACCGGTCCCCGACGGGCAACGGCGCGCCCTCCACCGGGTGGTTCCGCGCCTTTCCGAACAGACGCGCCTCCGCGAAGGCCCGCCCCACCCCGGTCGTGATCACGTCGACGGCGACGGGCCGCCAGGGCGGATCGTGCTGCCGCGCCAGCGACCACACCGTCTCGGTGAGCACCGCCGGCGAAGCGCCCATGACGATGACGAGGTGATAGTCCTGTGTGCGGGATGAGGGCATGACGGTCAAGAGACGGGCGCGAGGCGGGTCCTCTCATGATACAACGC
>JALSSK010000009.1 GCA_026984335.1 Rhodothermales bacterium | reverse complement strand
CGGCATGGAGGTCCACCTCGAAAGCTTCGCGTGGAACTTCCCCTTCACCGAGTACTTCGTCATCCTCAACTGGAAGATCGTCAACATCAGCGACGCCCCGTGGGACAGCGTGTACGTGGGGATGTACCACGACCTGGTCGTGCGCAACATCAACACGACGAACGAGACCGGCGGCGCTTTTTTCAACAAGGGCGGCTACGGCTTCATCGACAGCCTGCAGACCTCCTATGCGTTCAATGCGGGCGGTTCGGAGGAGACGCTGAACACGTACGGCGCGATGACGTTTCTCGGGGCGGAGTGGCGCGACCCGCGCTCGGGACGGAAGCGCTTCTTCCACCCCGATCTCGCCGCCGAATATGAGGCCGAGGGCTACGCCCCGCCCCGCGTCAACCCCCGGTGGTGGCTCTTCTCCGGCGGCCTCAACGAGTTTTCCCGTCCCTCGACCGACGACCTCCGGTACCGCCGCATGGCGTCGCCTTTCCCCAACCCCGACGCCTTCGAGAGCCCGGACGAGTTCGAGGCCGCGCGTGTGGCGTGGTACGAGCGTCTGCGCACGGACGGGCTCAACGCCGCCGGCAACTGGATCGGCCTGACGCCCATCGGCCCCTTCCCGCGCGTCGAGCCGGGCGACACGCTCACGGTGACGTTCGCCGTCGTGGCGGCGCTCAAGCCGGAGGAGTTTCAGGGGCAGGCCGGCAAGGCCGTCGACACGCCGGAGAGCCGGGCGCTCCTGGCCAACAACATCCTCTGGGCGCGGCGCACCTATTCGGGCGAGGACAACAATTTCAACGGCGAGCTCGACCCCGGCGAAGACGTCAACGGCAACGGCGTGCTCGACCGCTACCTGATCCCCGAGCCGCCGGCGGCCCCCCGGCTTCGCGTCGCCTTCGAGGACACGGTGGACCCGAACACCGGGCTGCAGGACACCCGCGTGGTGCTCTACTGGGACCGCACCGCCGAGCGCTCGCGCGACCCCGTCACCGGCACGTTCGACTTCGAGGGCTACCGCGTCTACCGGAGCAACCCCGGCGACGACCTCGAAGGCAACATCCTCGACCGTGCTACGCTCATCGCGCAGTACGACCGTCCCGGCAACCGCACCGGCTTCAACAACGGCTTCGACGAGATCGCACTCTCCGAGCCCGTCACCTTCCCCGACGACCCGACCGAGTACTGGTATCGCTTCGAGGCCGACGACCTGCTCGGCGGCTGGCAGTACCTCTTCACCGTCACCTCGTTCGACGAGGGCGACGTCGACGCCGGGCTGCCGTCGTTCGAGTCCTCGCGTACGGCCAACGCCACGCGTATCTTCCCCGGCACGCCGCCCGACCGCGAGGGCGCGCGCAAGGTGGGCGTCTATCCGAACCCGTACCGCGTCAATGCGGCGTGGGACGGCGGCACGAACCGCACGCGCCGGCTCAACTTTTACAACCTCCCGCCCCGCGCCGACATCCGGGTCTATACGCTGGCGGGCGAGATCGTCAAGGAGATGCGTCACGAGAGCGAGACCTACCGGGGCGACATCCGCTGGTACGACAACTTCAGCGCCGAGAACCGGCAGTTGCCCGGCGGCGAGCATTCGTGGGATATCCTCTCCGAGAACGGCCTCAACCTCTCGGCCGGGCTATACCTGTTCACCGTAAAAGACCTCGACACGGGCGAGGTACAACGCGGCAAGTTCGTCATCATCAAATAGGCGCGCGGGCAACGTATGCGTACCGGGCAATGCGCAACGACCCTCGCAGAGCCTGCTTTCCCTCCAACCAGACACGGGAGTTTCTCATGAAAAGACGAATTACTACCCTATTCGCCCTTCTCTTCATGCTCGGTTTCGCCGGACAGGCCGCCGCGCAGATGGAAGTGACGGTGCGTGAAATCAACGCAATCTCGCAGGCGAGTCTCGACGAGTTGAACACTAACGGAACGACTCTGACGTTGAGCGAAATTGCAGATACCGGTTGCGCGGGCATTCTTTTTCAGGACACCCTCTGTGGTGAAGAGGTCCAGTTCACTGCCGTCGTCTTGAGCGACCCGCTTAACTCCGGCCTCTCCACCCCGGACAGCGACGGCTTCCCAAGCCGCATCCACGTTTTCGTGCGCGACATTTCGGCGGCCACCGAGGGCAACGAAGGTATGACCATCCAGATCGTCGACGGTTCGTACCAGACCACCGGCCTGCTCGACGTTACCATTGGCGACGTGATCGAGGTGGTCGCCAACGTGAGCAACTTCGGCACGGCCCTCCAACTCGAGCCGGTGACCATCACGCTGTTGGGCACGTACAACGACGCTACCTTCAACCTGCCCGACACCATTCTCGACCCGGTCGTCATCACCTCGGACGAGGCCAACATGAGCGTCGGACCGGACGGCGAGGTCCAGATCAACTGGAACAACTATGCCTCTCTGAACGATCAGTACGTACGAGTGGAGAATGCCATCGTACAGGTTCGCTCGCTTGACGATCCGCCCGGACGCCACAACTGGCTCATCTCCAGCGACGGCGGCGAGACGGTGCTCAACTTCTACGACATCTCGCTCCGCTATCGAAACGACCGCGACGGTTCGTACAACGCCGACGTCTTCAATGTCAAGGACTTCGAGTTCGTCCCTCCGCCGCCGGGCTCTCGCATCAACCTCCAGGGCTTCCTCGTCTTTCAGGGAGATGATCCCTTTGCGCGCGGGGTCCCGCAGGGCAGCATCTTCAGCATCGTTCCGTTTGAGGATAGCGACCTCGAAATCACCGAGTCGCCGCCGCAGGTTCTGTCGTTGAGCCGCCCCGACTTCGTGCCGACGACCGACCCGGTCACGGTCACCTTCGACGTCGTTCCCGACCCAACCCGCACCATCACCCGTGTGGAGCTACTGTACACCACATCGAGTTCTACGGACGTGATCTCGGTGGCGGCGACGAACACGGGCGGCGACACGTACAGCGCCGACCTTCCCGCTCAACCGCACGGCACTTTCGTCACGTACTGGGTCGAGGCCGAAGACAACCAGGGCGGGGTTACGGTATCCGATCCGCTCTCGATTCGGTTCATGCCCGACGGCTTCGACGCCATCGAGGATTTGCAACTCACGGCAGACGAGAGCGAGGGGGACAGCCCCTTCACCGGGCTTACCATCGAGACGAACATCACGGCCACCGTCCAGAGCAACCCGTCGGTTTCCGGCATGGTCTCCATTCAGGACGATCCTGGCCTGGCCCCCTGGTCCGGCATCCTTCTCGACACGGGTTCGGACGGCGTGCTGAGCCTGAACCGGGGCGACGTGATTACCATCACTGAAGCCACCGTCGAGGAACTCTTCGGCGTGACTCAGCTCACAAACGTCGTCTTCACGGTCACCGATACCGCCGACCCGTACGACTACAAGTTGATCTCGACGGATGCCCTGCTTCAGGACAAAGTGATTGAAGCCCATGAAGGAATGCTCTTGCGCTTCGAGGACGTCACCATCATCGATCCGGACGAAGGCTTCGGAGAATGGAGTTTCTCCTCCGACGGAACCACGGAAAACGCCGTCCTCGCCGACGACCGTTCCGACGCCATCGCGTCCGACTTCGCCTCCACCACTTTTACGGAAGGCGATGTGCTCGACTTCATCCAAGGAATCTGGTGGTTCTCCTTCGGTAATTACAAGCTCGTGCCCGAGGACCCGGAAACCGACATCGGAGCGGTGATCAACGTGGCGACGGAAGACGAGGCACTGCCGGGCCGGTATGCCTTGCACCAGAACTTCCCGAACCCGTTCAACCCGGCGACGACGATCCGGTACGACCTGGCGCGGACGGGCCGCGTGACGCTGGAGGTGTTCGACCTGCTGGGCCGCCGCATCACCACGCTCGTCGACGGTGAGCAGACCGTGGGCACGCACGCCGTCACGTTCGACGCGCGCGACCTCGCCAGCGGCGTGTACCTCTACCGCCTCACCGCCGGCAAGCAGGTCATCACGAAGACGATGCTGCTGTTGAAGTAAAGATGGGGGGGGTATGGGTGTGTGGGTGTCGGTGCGAGATGAAGACTGGTGCACAACATGATGGTTCGGCATTTCAGAGAATTGCGGGTCTATCGGCATGCGCCTGAAGCTTCATCGAATGTCTTCGAGTGCTCGAAGACCTGGCCGCGCGAGGAGCGGTTTGCCCTGACTGATCAGATCCGCCGTTCTTCACGCTCCGTCTGTGCCGACATCGCGGAAGCGTGGCGCAAGCGGCGATACCCGGGTCATTGCGTCAGCAAGCTGACCGACGCGGACGCCGAAGCCGTCGAAACACAGCGTTGGCTGGATAGGGCCTTCCGTTGCGGCTACCTGCCCGAGGCGCTATACGGAGCACTGGATGCCGACTATGAAGCTATCACGAAAGGCCTTGTCGGAAGGATGAAGCACCGAGATACATGGTGCGGCCCGGCCGTCTTGCGGGAAGATTTCAAAGTCTGCGAAGCTTCTCCGGACATCAACCCGCACTGACGCGCCCCACACCCATACACCCTCACCCCCATACACCCATACAAACCCAGCGTGCTCGCCCGTCTCAACATACCGTTCACCCTCGTCCTCGTCGCGGCGCTCCTGGCCGGGTGCGACACCGGCTTTAGCGGGACGCCGTTCGAGAACGAACCGCCGGACACCGAACTGAGCGTGCGCGACTCGTCGCTCGTGGACAACCTGGCCGGGGCCGACCGGCTCAAGAGCACCGTCTTCGTCTCGTGGACCGGCAGCGACCCGGACGGCTTCGTGACGGCCTTCGAGCTGCGCTACTTCAATACCGACGAACGCCCCGGACCGGAGGAGGGCTGGACCCTGACCACGAGCACCGATTCGCTCATCCTCCTTCCGATCCCGCGCGGCGAGCGCATCGCCGACGTGACCTTCGAGGTGCGCGCCATCGACAACGAGGCGCTCAAGGACCCGACCCCTGCGAAGACGGTCTTCCCCATTCAAAACGCGCCGCCCACGATCCGCCTGAGCACGTTCGACCTTCCGCCGGACACCACGTTCACCGTCTTCACCTTTGCCTGGATCGCCGACGACCCCGAGGGCATCGACAACCTGGATCGGATAGAGGTCAGCCTGAACGACAGCACGTCGTTCGTCGAGTTGCCGCCGGACGTGAACTTCGTCACCTTCGTTGGTGAAGAGGATTCGAACGCCTCCGGCCGGACGGAGGTTGAGACCCGTCTGTTCACCGGGCGCGCTTTCCGGAGCACGAACATCCGGGTGCCCGGCTTGCGCCTCGACGCTGAAAACACGCTCTTCGTCCGGGCCGTCGACGCCACCGACACGACGAGCGTGCTCCAGCGTTTCACCTGGCACGTGAAGCGGCAATCGAGTGAGATTCTTTACGTAAACGATTATCGAAAAAACACTGCCCCAAAGGTACAGACGTTTCATCTCGACCTCCTCCGCGCGTACCTCCCGGCCGGCATGCCCATCGACGTGTGGGACATCTCAACGCCATTTGTGACCGGCTCGGCGGGCAACACGCCGCGCTCGGACCTGCTCCCTCCCAACGCCGACCCGACGCTTCGGCAGATGCTGGCCCGGTTCAAGTATGTTTACTGGGTCTCGACGAACGCGACGAACAGCGTCACCGGCAACAACCTGCCGTTTGCCGCCGGGGTGATGGACCTCTTCTTCGAGAACGGCGGCAAGCTGATGGTGCACACGCCGATCTCCCTTCCGACCAGCCCGGAAGACAACCTCGGCAACCCGGCCATCCTCTTGCTCCCGCTGACGGATCTGATCACCTTTCCGGACACGTTGCGCCCCTCGCTTCGCCTGCCCACCGGTGCGGGCATCCGGCCGGCGGAGTC
>JALSSK010000008.1 GCA_026984335.1 Rhodothermales bacterium | reverse complement strand
CGTTGGCCCCCGGGATGCGCGCCCTTCGACCCGCGAGCCTGCCGAACCCCACCCTTCGGAAACCGGGAGACGGGCAGACGCCACGCGAAGGCCCCCCCGACGCAAAAGCCCGGAGGCCGACCCGGAAGCGCTGGAACAGGCGGTGCGCACCGCGCTGCGCACGGAACACTACGCGCTCCGCACCGAGAAAGCCTACCTCCAATGGATCCGGCGGTTCGTCGCCTACCACCACGGTCGTCGCCCTTCGGACATGGGCGCGCCCGAAATCCATCACTTCCTGAGCTACCTGGCGGTCGACAGGCGCGTGGCCGCCGCCACCCAAAACCAGGCCCTCAATGCCCTCGTCTTCCTGTACCGGAAAGTGCTGAAGAAAGAGGTAGGCGACTTCGGTGATTTCCCCCGCGCCCGGCGTCCGAAGCGGCTTCCCGTCGTCCTGAGTCGTAAGGAAGTGCAGGCGCTCCTGTCCCGCATCGAACGTACCGAAGGTCTGGTGGTGCGGCTGATCTACGGCGCCGGGCTCCGCATCTCCGAGGCGTTGCGGCTCCGGGTGCAGGATCTGGGTTTTGATCGAAACGAGATCACGGTGCGGGCCGGAAAAGGCAACAGGGACCGGCGCGTCCCGCTCCCTGTCTCGCTCAAGCCCGAACTGTACGAGCACCTCGACGCACGCCGCCGTCAATACGAAGCCGACCGGGCGGCAGGAATGCACGAGGTCGAACTGCCGGATGCCCTGGCCCGCAAATATCCGCAGGCGCCGTATGAATGGAAATGGCAGTTCGTGTTTGCCTCCCCCACCTTCTCGGTCGATCCACGCACCGGCGGGCGCCGCCGTCATCACCTCCACGAGATCCGGGTGCAACGGGCCGTCAAGAAAGCGGCGAACGCGGCGGGGCTCACGGCGCACGTCACCCCGCACACGCTCCGCCACTCGTTCGCGACGCATCTGCTGGAAGCCGGGCAGGACATCCGCACCGTCCAGCAACTGCTCGGCCACGCGGACGTCCGCACGACGATGATCTATACCCACGTGCTCAACCAAGGCCCGCTCGGCGTGGTGAGCCCGCTGGACACGCTGTAGGAAGCAGCATCACGCAACGACCCCAAAAGCAAAACGCCCCGGAACGACAGCGTCGTCTGTTCCGGGGCGTCTGGCGTGCCTGGGAGGATTCGAACCCCCGGCCTTCTGATCCGTAGTCAGACGCTCTATCCAGCTGAGCTACAGGCACGTGATGATCGCTTTGAAGGGGGTTATACGTCCCTTTTTCGAGCGGGGTCCCAAGATAGGCGCATGAGAAAGCTCTCCGCAAGTGAAGAATCGTTGGAGGGCGTGCGCCTCCCGGCGAAAGCGTCTATTTTTTTCGCCGGTCCTCATCCGTCTCTTCCCGGCGTCCCGGCTCCAACCGCACCCGATCACCGGCGCACGACGCATCATGCCCGAGTTTGACGTCATCATCGTGGGGGGCGGTCTGGCGGGAGCGGCGGCGGCGCTGCGCCTGAGCGAAGCCGCCCGCGTGCTCGTGCTCGAAGCGGACCGTCCGGCGGCGGGCGCGTCGGGGGCGGCGGCGGGGCTGGCGAACCCGCTCATGGCGCGGCGCGCCCGGCCCGTGTGGCGCATGGAGGAAGCCTCGGCGATCCTCCACGAGACGCTCGAACGCGCCGCCGCGACGGCGCTCTTTCGCCCCGGCCTCCTCCGCCCCGCCTTCGACGCCCGGCAGGCCGGGGCCTTCGTCGAAGCCGCCGCCGCGCACCCCCGTCACGCGCGGTGGCTCGCCCCGGAAGCGGTGCGCGAGCGCTTCCCCGCCGTCGTCGCGCCGGAGGGCGGGCTCTACGTCTCCACCGGCGGCGCGCTCACCGTGCCCGCCTTCGTCCGGGCCATGCTCGCGGCGGCGGCCCGGAACGGCGCCGTGGTCCGCACCGGCGCGCGCGTGACGGCGTGGGGCGAGGCGCGCGACCACGCCTTCGTCACGTACCCGGACGACCGCGAGACCGTGCGCCTCACGGCCGGGCGCGTCCTCCTGACCCTCGGAGCCGACTTCACCCGCTTCCCCGAGACGGCCCGGCTCCACCTCCACCGCGTCAAGGGCCAGGTCGTCCGCGTGGAGATTCCCGGCGAGCCCCTCGAGGCGCTCCCCCATCTCTCCGGCAGCGGATACGTGGTCCGCGAGGACCGGACGCTCGTCGTCGGCAGTTCCTTCGAGCACCGGTTCACCGACCGCCGGCCCTCGCCCGAACAGACGGCGGCGATCCTCACGAAAGCCTCCGCGATGCTCCCGCCGCTCCGCCAGGCCCGCGTGCGCGATGAATGCGCAGGCGTGCGGGTGGGCGTGCCGGGCGCGCGCCTGCCCATGATCGGGCCGCTTCCCGGCCGCCGCCGCGTGTGGGTCTTCACCGGCCTCGGCTCCAAAGGCCTGCTCATGGCCCCGCTCCTGGCCCGCGATCTCGCCCGCTTCTTCGCCCGACCCGAAGCGCTTCCGCCCCGCATCCGCGTGCGCTTGCGGCCCTGACCCGCGCTCCCGATGCCGCGATGCGCGCCCTTCCTCGTCCCAAGACCTTCTTTTCTATGTAATTTTGGCTAATCGGGTGAGGATCCTTTACATTTTTCATACTTTGACGACACCCGGAAGAGCCATCGTACGCATCGCGGGCCGCGGCTCTTCGGGGGCGTTCACAACCCCGACACTTGCGCGGGCCTCCTCGTCCTTCGTCCGGACGAGCACGCTTCGTTTCGTATCTTTATCCGGCACGCGCCGCCGGCATCCGAGACAACTTTTTTGGAGGTTTGAAATCATGGCTGAAGTGACCGCAACCTACATCGCCGACATCCTCGGGGACGAGGCCGGCTATCTGCTCGACCACAAGTGCACCACCATCCCGAAGGAGAACCTGTACCTGCCCGGCCCCGACTTCGTGGACCGCGTCTTCCTCGACTCGGACCGCTCGCCCCAGGTGATCCGATCGCTCCAGACAATCTTCAATCACGGTCGGCTCGGCGGCACCGGATACGTCTCCATCCTCCCCGTCGACCAGGGCATCGAGCATTCCGCAGGCGCTTCCTTCGCCAAAAACCCGATGTACTTCGACCCGGAGAACATCGTCCGGCTCGCCATCGAAGGCGGCTGCAATGCAGTCGCCTCGACGTACGGCGCGCTCGGCTCGGTGGCGCGGAAATACGCCCACAAGATCCCCTTCATCCTCAAGATCAACCACAACGAACTGCTCACGTATCCGAACACGTACGACCAGATCATGTTCGCCCGCGTCGAGGATGCGTGGAACATGGGGTGCGTGGCCGTCGGCGCGACGATCTACTTCGGCTCGGAACAGTCGGACCGGCAGATTCAGGAAGTGTCCGAAGCCTTCGCCCACGCCCATGAACTCGGCATGGGGACGATCCTGTGGTGCTACCTCCGCAACCCCGGCTTCAAGGTCGACGGCGTCAACCACGAGTCGAGCGCCGACCTGACGGGACAGGCCAACCACATCGGCGCGACCATCGAGGCAGACATCCTCAAGCAGAAGCAGCCCACGCAGAACGGCGGCTACAAGGCGCTCAACGCCAACGGCCGGAGCTTCGGCAAGTACGACGAGCGCATGTACACCGAGCTTGCCACCGACCACCCCATCGACCTGACGCGCTATCAGGTAGCCAACGGCTACATGGGCCGCATCGGCCTGATCAACTCCGGCGGCGCTTCCGGCAAGAACGACCTCCAGCAGGCCGTCAAGACCGCCGTGATCAACAAGCGCGCGGGCGGCATGGGCCTGATCTCGGGCCGCAAGGCTTTCCAGCGCCCGATGAAAGAGGGCATCGAGATCCTGAACGCCATCCAGAACGTCTATCTGAGCGCCGACGTCACCGTCGCCTGAGGCATCGAGGCGTTTCCGGCATCCCCGGATCGCGGGCGCGCGTCCATTGCGGCGCGCGCCCTTTTTCGTTCGGACCGGCGTGGGGCGCGGCAAATCCACGGCTTTCGAAACCTGCCGCCCGGTCCCTTCGTCTCCGTTTGAGCCATGCCGTGTTTTCATCCTCAACGATCGACCTCCCTCGACCATGCCCGATAAAGCCGTAACCGGTGCGCCCGCCACCCAGGATAAAGAGCCGGCGGCGAAGCCTGCTCCGGCGGCCGCCGAGAACCTTCTGGAACGGTACACCGCGCACTTCCCCGACTGGGCAAAAGAGTTCGCGCGCCGGTATTTCACCAAGACGCTCACCCAGTTCATCCTCTACGGCAACGTCCGCGACCTCGTCCCCACGCTCGACGACCAGGGGCGCCCCACGTACGTTTCGCTCCGCGAGTTTCTCCGAAGCGAACTTTTCGCCGCACGAGACATCGTGCTCTTCTACGACCGTTCGAGCGGCATCCACTTCGCCGACCAGGCTTCTCAGAAGGACTTCAACCGGGCGCTCTCCGGATACGACACGATTTTCGGGACGGAATACGTGAAGAAGCTGCCGAAGGACCCGGTGCGGGTGCTCTCGGTGCTGGAGAACTATTTTCGCATCCGCCTGGCCGAAGGCAAACGCATCGCCTGCATCATCGACTATGCCGAGACGGTCGTGCCGATGGCCGAAGCATCGATGTATACGGCCGAGGACCGCAACGCGCTCGTCTTCCTCCAGAAGTGGTCGCACGACGCGCTTTTCATGGAGAGCGACTTCACGGTGGTGCTGATTACGGAGAACCTGATCGCGCTCAACCAACAGCTCGTCCAGAGTCCGTACACGGCCGAGATCCAGATCCCCATCCCGGACGAAGCGTCCCGTCGCGCCTTCGTCGAGTGGTACGTCGACGGTCGCAAGCAGACCTTCACGCAGCACTCGGAGGTCTCGGTCCGTGCGCTCGCGCAAAACACCGCCGGGCTCAGTTTTATCCAGCTCCGCACCATCCTCGCCGACGTGCTCGAGAACCGATCCGAACTGACGTTCGATCTGCTCTCGGCGCTCAAGAAAGAGTTCATCGAGGCGGAGGCCTACGGCATGCTCGAGTTCGTGGAGACGGATTGGAACCTCGACATGGTGGCCGGGCACGAGGAGGCAAAGACCCACCTGCGGCACGCCGCCCACGCGCTCAGGAACGGTCGCCCGGACGTGCTCCCGATGGGCTATCTCGTCAGCGGTCCGGTGGGCACCGGCAAGACCTTCATGATCACCTGCTTCTCGGGCGAGATCGGCATTCCTATGGTGAAGTTGAAAAACTTCCGCTCGCAGTGGCAGGGACAGACCGAGGGCAACCTGGAGAAGATCCTCACGCTGCTCGAAGCGATGACGCCGGTGGCCGTCATGATCGACGAAGCCGACGCGGCGCTGGGCAACCGCGACGCCGAGGGCGATTCCGGCGTCTCGAAGCGCGTCTTCGGGCAGATCGCCTCGTTCATGAGCAACTCGAAACACCGGGGCCGCATCATCTTCTTCCTCGTCACGGCCCGCCCGGACCTCATGCCCGTCGACCTGAAACGCCAGGGACGCGCCGAGGAGCACCTGGCCCTGTTCTATCCCTCCACCCGCGAGAGCCGGGAGGAGCTGCTCCAGGTGATGATGCGCCGGACGGGCATCGACCTGCCGATGGAGGAGATCCCCGAGTCGCTTCTGAACGGCGAGCGCACCTTCAGCGGCGCCGACATGGAGGCGCTCCTGACCCGCGCCAAGTTCCGGGCCGCCGCCGAGAACAGCCCCGTCACCAGTGAGATCCTCCGGCAGACGGTGGACGACTTCATCCCGCCCACCTACCCGCTCGAAGTGGAGCTTCAGACGCTCACCGCCGTGCTCGAATGCACCAGCCGGGCACTGCTCCCCGAGAAGTACCGCGCCATGGACCGGGAAACCATCGTGCG
>JALSSK010000007.1 GCA_026984335.1 Rhodothermales bacterium | reverse complement strand
CACGAAGCCCGAGGGGCCACAACAACAACAGAGCGGTAGCGATTCTTTTCAACATCGCGTTTCTGTCCTCCTTCAAAGGTGATTGATAGTGTTCATGCGCGCCCGAGACGGCGTCGTCCGGAGCAGCGCACAGGCGGGAAAAAGCCGATGGCTGCTTGCTTATGATTTCTTAACATGGCCCCATAACAAGTCGGGGCGGCTCTTTGCGGAGCCACCCCGGAGCAAACGAAACGAAGCGGAGGTCGTCATGGGCTGAAGCTCACCCCCAGCGCGTACGACCGCCCGAGCCGGTATTCCTGCGTCACGTACTCGCGCCCCCGGAAGTCGTGGGCGAGTCGGAAGCGGGCGTCGAGCAGGTTCTTGACGGCGACGTTCAGCCTGAGCCCGCGCCAGAGGCGCTGTTTGAAGGTCAGGTCGAGGAGGTTTTGCGGCTTTTCGTAGATGTCCGGCGTTCCGCCGATGCTGACCTTGTCGAGGCGTTTGCCGAAAACGTTGTAATAGACACTGAAGAGGGTCCCCGTGGTCGGATTGTCGTAGGCGGCGTCCAGGTTGACGGTGTAGCCGGATTGCCCGATGAGAGGACGCGACGCCGACGCCGACGGGTCGAAGGCCCGCACGAGGGAGAGTTCATCCGGCGCGATGTCTACGCGCGAGTGCACGAGCGAGACGTTGCCGCCGATCTGAACATGGCGGAGCGCGCCCGCGATGCCGTCCAGGTTTTTCCGGGCTTCGAATTCCAGACCGGCGACGCCGGCCCGCCCCACGTTGCGGAACTGCACCTCCGGGTTGGCCGCCGCCGCAAGGGGATTGATGGCCCGCTCGATGGGGTTCTTGAACGATTTATAGAATCCGCTGACGGCCAGGATTTCCCCGGGACGGGGGAACCATTCCCACCGCAGGTCCAGGTTGTCGATGAGCGTCCGCTTCAGTTCGGGATTGCCGATGAAGATGTAGTCCCCCACGAAGGCGAACGAGGCATAGGGGGCGAGCTCGCGGAAGATGGGGCGGGCCAGCGTGCGTCCGTAGGCCAGGCGCAGGTTCATCCGGTCCGAGAGTCGATAGATCAGGTTCGCCGACGGGAGCCAGTCCCGCTCGTCGAGCCGTCCCCGGGTCAGGGACGTATCGAGGCTGGCCACCTCGATGTCGGTCGTCTCATAGCGCACCCCGGCGACGAGCCGCAACCGGCGCGTCAGGGGCCAGTCGGCCATCACGTACGCCGCCGCAACGGACTGCGTCCCGTCATAGTTGCTCGACGGCTGCGAAGCATCGACGACGTAGTTGCCGAAACGGAAGAACCGGTCCGTGCTCTGCTCCTCGAGAATCCCCACGTTCCGAGCGCCGAAGAACGACTCGGGGTCGCCGGCATAGCGCGCGGCGCGGCTGTCCGTGCGAAACTCGAAGCGGCGCTCCCGGAACGCGCGGTCTTTCCGAACATAACTGCCCCCCATCTTCAGACGGGCCACGCGCCCGTTCCAGGAACGCACCGGCAGGGAGAAATCGAGATTCGAGTTCCAACTGTCCTCTTCGAGCGTGCGGAAATACCGGGTAGGGACGGGGTAGATGGAAGCCTGAACGGTGTACAACGTATCGACCACGCCGCCGCGCTCGATGACGGAGAAGTTGTTCGTGAAATACCGGAGGTCGGGTTCGTCCTGCCGGGAGCGCGCATAGGTGGTGTTCCACGAGAGTTTCGTCTTGCCGAGCGCGTGCTCGCCCCGGCCCTGCAGGCTGTGGAGCGTCCGCTCGACGAAGCGGAGCACCCGCGTCTGGTAGACGGCCTCGGGGCTGAGGTCGCGCGGGAAGGAGCCGAACTGAAAACGGGCCGTCGATTCGGCGCTCCTGCTGTAGAGATAATTGACGCCGAGTTCATGGCGCGGGTGGAGCTGGTACGAGGCGTTCACCAGCCCGCCCCAGAGCACTTCGTCGGCGCCTTTCATGTCCTTGAAGAGGAAGTCGTTGTTCAGACTTTCGACCTCCGAGACCTTCCCGGTGAGTTGATACCGCGCCGACAGCCCCCCCTCATATCCCGTCCGCTTTCGGCTATAACTCACCCCGCCGATGAGCCCGAGCGGCCGTCCGAAGAGCGGCATCTGATTGCCGAGCGAGAGGCTGTAGCTCCGATTGACGGGCGCGGAGAAGAACGAGGGCGCCATCGTCTGGTCGAAGGCCTTCGAGAGGCGATCCAGCGCCTGCGCTTTCGCCGGGTCCGTGAAGGCCTCCCCGAGCGGCGGGATCTCCACGTTCGGGTCCTTGAGAAGGGCCGGCAGCCGGTGCGCGCCGCCGTTGTCTCCAAACGTGCCGACGGTTCCGCCGCTGTAGGACAGGAAATCCCCGCCGACGCCGATGTTCGAGTTGTACGAAAGCGAAGACGAAACGGAGAAGTTGAAGACCTCCGGGAAATCCTTCGTGGCGATGTTGACGCTGCCCCCGGTAAAGCTGCCGGGCTTGTCGGGCGTGAAGGTCTTCGTAGTGACGATGTTGTCGAGCAGGCCGGCGGGAAAGAGGTCGAAGGCGACGGCGTTGCGGTCGGGGTCGGAGGTGGGCAGTTCGGCGCCGTTGAGCCGGGTGTTCGTATAACGGTCGCCGAGGCCGCGCACGTACACGTACCGGCCTCCGACGACGGTCGCCCCGGTGACTTTCTTCATGGCGTCGGCGGCGTTCGAACTGCCGGAGCGTCCGATGACCTCGGCGCTGACGGCGTCGCTGACGGCGGCGGCCTTCTGTCGCTGCCGGAGCAACGACGCCTCGCTGTCGCGCGCGGCCCGCGCCTCCACGAACACCTCGCCCACCTCGATCGCGGCAGAGGTGAGGCCCATATCGACGCGCGTAGTCGCTCCGGCGCGCACCGCCACGTTGCCCACCGTGACGGGGTTGTATCCGATGTACGAAAACTGAAGGTCGTAGACTCCGGGCTCGAGGTTCGGGATCTCGTAGCGCCCGTCGAGGTCGGTCGTCGAGCCGGTGGTCGTGCCCACGAGGACGACGCCGGCGCCGATGAGCGCCTCGCCCGTCTCGGCATCGACCACCACGCCGGCGATCTTCCCGCGCTCCTGCGCCGACACGGACGAGGCGCACGTGGAGAAAACCAGAAGAGCCATGGGCAGCCAGGCTTTCGGGGAAATCGCATACGATGCGTTCATCGTAAATCTATAGAAAGTCCGGAAGGGTATGCACGGCACGCTCCCGCTCCCACGAACGCGGCACGAGAGGCGACGCAAAGGTATCTTCCGAACGTTACCCCCGTGTTTCCTCGACATTACCCTTGCTTTAATTCAGGCGTCGGCTCCGGCGGCGGCGGTCCTCGATTCCTCCCGCTTCCACGCTGAAAAAGTGCGGGATATGCCGTAGGTTTGCGGGGCGCGATCCGCCCCGGCTCTCCGAACGTCTTCCCTCCTCTCTTTCCCCATGCCCGACTCCTCGCATCTCGTCTGGGACGTCAGTCCCGTCCTCTTCACCCTCGGCCCCTTCACCGTGCGCTGGTACGGGTTGCTCTTCGCCCTCGGCTTCGTGCTCGGCTACTTCCTCATGCGGTCGATCTACCGGCGCGAGGGCAAGCCGGAGGCCGACCTCGACCGGTTGCTCATCTACATGCTCGTCGGCACGGTCGTCGGGGCGCGGCTCGGGCACGTGATTTTCTACGACCCCGGCTACTATTTCTCCCACCCGATCGAGATCCTCAAGGTGTGGCGGGGCGGGCTCGCCAGCCACGGCGGGGCCATCGGCATCCTCGTCGCACTCTATTATTACAGCCGGAAGGCAAAGGGGCAACCCTACCTCTGGCTCCTCGACCGCGTGGCCGTGCCGACGGCGCTCGGGGGCGCGTTCATCCGCCTGGGCAACCTGTTCAACTCGGAGATCCTCGGCACGCCGTCGGATGCGCCCTGGGCCATCGTCTTCGCCCGCGTCGATCCGGTCCCGCGCCATCCGGCGCAGCTCTACGAGTCGCTCTCGTACCTCATCATCTTCTTCGTGCTCTGGTCCGTCTATCGCCGCTACGGCGCGCGGACGCCGCGCGGGCTGCTGACCGGCCTCTTCTTCGTGCTCGTCTTCACGGCCCGGTTCTTCATCGAGTTCGTGAAGGTGCGTCAGGCCGCCTTCGGCGAGGCGCTCCCGCTGAGCATGGGCCAGATCCTCAGCCTCCCCGTCATCGCCGCCGGGCTCGTGCTCCTGTGGCGCGCGCGGCGGCAAGGTCCCGTCTCTCCCCCCCAATCCTCGAAATCATGACTGCCCGGCGCTTCCTCCCGACCCTCGCCCTCCTCGTCCTCGCGAGCCTCGCGCTCTCCGCCTGCCGCCGCGCTCCCGAAGCCCCCGCCTTCGACGTCCCCGCGCATTATACGAAGCACGAATACGACATCCCCATGCGCGACGGCGTGCGCCTCCACACCGTCGTCTATACGCCGAAGGACACGAGCGAGACGTACCCGTTCCTCATGACCCGCACGCCGTACAGCGCCGGCCCCTACGGCGAGGCGTATGCGACGTGGCTCGGCCCCACCGGCTCGACGCGTTTCATGGACGAGGGCTTCATCTTCGTCAAACAGGACGTGCGCGGGCGCTTCCTGTCCGAGGGCGCGTACCGCCACATGACGCCCGCCTGCCCGGACGACGCCCCGCCGGACTGCATCGACGAGAGCACCGACACGTACGACACCGTCGAGTGGCTCCTCGCGAACGTGACGCCGAACAACGGGCGCGTGGGCCTCTGGGGCATCTCGTATCCCGGCTTCTATACCGCCGCGAGCATCACCCACACCCACCCCGCCATCCGCGCCGCCTCCCCACAGGCTCCCATCGGCGACTGGTTCGTCGGCGACGACTTCCACCACAAGGGCGCCTTCTACCTGCAGGACGCCTTCGCCTTCTTCTATTTCTTCGAAAGCCCCGGCCCCAACCCCACCGACCGCTGGGGCAAGCTGTGGGGACCACGCTTCGACTTCGGCGACTTCGACAACGCCTATGACTTCTTCCTCGACATGGGCGCGCTCCCGAACGCGAACGACCGCTATTTCCACCACAAGATCGCGTTCTGGGATTCGCTCATGACCCACGGCGCCTACGACGCCTTCTGGCAGAGCCGCAACATCATCCCGCACCTGAAGGACGTCTCGACGAACGTGATGACCGTGGCGGGCTTTTTCGACGCCGAGGACCCGTACGGCCCGCTGCAGATCTACCATGCCATCGAGGCGAACGACCCGGAGGCGAACAACATCGTCGTGCTCGGCCCGTGGTTCCACGGCGGATGGGTCCGCTCCGACGGCGACCACCTCGGCGACGTCTCGTTCGGGCAAAAAACGTCGGTCTATTATCAGGAGCACGTGGACCTGCCGTTCTTCAACTATTACCTCAAGGACAAGGGGACGTGGGACCCGCCGGAGGTGCTCGCCTATGCCACCGGCTCGAACGAGTGGCGCGAGCTCGACGCCTGGCCCCCGCCCGGCCTCGAAGACGTCTCGCTCTATTTCCACGACGGCGGACGCCTCTCCTTCGAGCCGCCCACGGAGGACGACGCCGCCGACGCGTACGAGAGCGACCCGGCCCGCCCCGTGCCGTACACGCAGGAGGTCACGCTCGCCCGCACACGCGAGTACATGGTCGAAGATCAACGCTTCGTGGCCGACCGGCCCGACGTCCTCGTGTACCAGACCGAGCCGCTCACCGAAGACGTCACCGTCGCCGGGCCGGTCACGCCCGACCTCTTCGTCGCCACCACCGGCACGGACGCCGACTTCGTGGTCAAGCTCATCGACGTCTTCCCGGACGACATGCCCGAATGGCAGAAGCCGGAGGACAAATACCTCGACGTGCCGATGGCAGGCTATCAGATGCTCG
>JALSSK010000006.1 GCA_026984335.1 Rhodothermales bacterium | reverse complement strand
CCGTTCGAGACCGGTGCGTTTTTCGAGCAGGCGCACCTCGATCGGACGCCATTCGGTGAAGGCCTGCGCGTTCACCGAGCGCAACAGTTCGTCCACGAAGGCTGCGAGCGCCCGTTGCTTCTGCGCTCCGGCATAGCGGCGGATCGCGTCGGCGGGCCGGAGGAAACGGATCATGCCCTGCCCTTTCCGAAGGGGCAGCACCGTCCAGGTCTGCTGCCGTTCGAGCAGTTCGACGGCCGTGGCGATCTTTGCGCGTCCGAGCCCCGAGAGCCGTTGCACGGCTTCGAACGCGAGCGTGAGCGGCGCCTCGGGCAATGCGGCGACGGCGACCTGGTTGAGGTTGCACACCGCGTCATAGACGGCGCGCACTTCCTTCGCCGTGGGATGCGCGTTGTCGATGAGGGCGCGCTGCGTCGCCACGTCGCGCTCGTGAAAGAGCAGCACGGCATAGGCGCGCGCGCCGTCCCGTCCCGCGCGCCCCGCCTCCTGATAGTATCCCTCCAGACTCGACGGCGCTTCGACGTGGACCACGAAGCGCACGTCCGGTTTGTCGATGCCCATGCCGAAGGCGTTCGTCGTCACCATGACGCGAAGCGCGCCTTCGAGCCATGCCTGCTGCGTGCGCGCCCGCTCCGCCTGCGGCAGACCGCCGTGGTAGCGACCCACCGTCTCGCCCCGGGCCTGCAGCCATGCCGCCCAGGTCTCGACCGAGCGCCGGGTGGCCCCGTACAGAATGCCGCTTCCGGGCACGTTCCTGATCACGTCAAGGACCTTCTCCCGCTTGTTCTCCGTCCGGAAAAGCGACCACACGAGGTTGGGACGGTCGAACCCCCGGATCACCACAGCCGGATCGCGGAGGCCGAGCAGCCGGAGGATGTCCCGGCGGACCGGCGGCGTAGCCGTGGCCGTGACGGCGAGGATCGGCGGGTCGTCGAGAAACGCGCGCACGTCCGGAAGCCGGAGATAGGCGGGACGGAAGTTATGGCCCCACTCGCTCACACAATGGGCCTCGTCGACGGCCAGAAGGCTCACGTTCAGCCGCTTCCCCCGCGCCCGGAACATCTCCGTGTCGAAGCGTTCCGGAGCGACGTAGAGCAAGCGATACTTTCCGAACTCGGCGTCCGTCCACCGCTGATCGATCTCCCGCGCCGAGAGCGTGCTGTTGATGAACGCCGCCGAGATGCCGCGCGCGCGAAGCCCCGCCACCTGGTCCTGCATGAGGGCGATCAGTGGCGAGACGACGAGGGTCAGCCCCTCCCGAAGGAGCGCCGGAACCTGATAGCACAGCGACTTCCCTCCTCCGGTGGGCAACACGGCAAAGACGTCCCGGCCGGCAAGCACGGCTTCGATGGCTTCCCCTTGTCCCGGGCGAAAGTCGTCATGGCCCCAGTGCTTCCGGAGCGCTGCCCGCGCCTGCTCCCGCACGTCATGTCTTTCCTTCGTCATATGCGCGCCCGCCCGTCTCGTCGTTCGTCCCGCGTGCGCGTTCTCCACATCGTTACAATTTCCCTGCCATCACCGGGGTTATAAAATAGCGCTTCCTGTGTTTATAGCATACACATCTAGATCAGCTCTTCTCAGGAAAGCCGGCGCGACAGGTGGGGATTGCGCCGGCTTTCTACTTTTTCCGGCGCGGGCGCGAAGGTCATCGCGTGAAGGCGGCTTCGTACCGCGCCACGTTGCCCACCCGGTCGGTCACGATCATCGAGAGCGTGTGCGGCCCGGCGGCTATGCGCCCGTCGAAGGTGTGGACGAGCGTTCCCGTCTTCGCGTCGTAGGCAAAGAGCGTCCATTCGCCGTCGATGTATCCCACGTACGAGGCGATCCCCGCCAGGTCGTCTTTGATCCGGAGCCGGATGCTCGACAGCCCGCGCATCGACTTACCCGGGCGTATGTTGAGCGGGCGGATGTCGGGCGCGAGGGTATCGACCGTCACGAAGAAGGTCCCGAACGAACGCACGCGGGTCTCGAGGAAGCCGTTCCGAAAGGCCCCACCCACCGAGCTCACGTTCCCCTTCGGATCCACGCGCGCGATCAGGGCGCGACGCCGGAGGGCTTTCGGGAGAGCATCGGCGCGGAGGTCGAGCGTGAGGCTTTTGTGGACGGGCGTGAACGCATCGTGGACGGCGTGAAGCCGAGAGAACGCGCCGTCCTTCGGGGGGAGGGCCTGATAGCGAAGCTCGAGGTCCTCGTAGAGCGCATACGCCGGGAAGGACACCCGCAGCCCCTCGCGCCGGAAGACGGCAGGCCGCGCCCTCGGGATGACCGCCGCATACCCCGACGCATCGCCGACCGATACCGGGCGCGCCGCCGTCCCTTCGACCTCGAAGGCCAGTCGCGCCCGGTTGCCCGCCGCATCTTCGACGGTATACGTCAGCCGACGGCGCATCCCCTCCGAGACGTTCAGAAAACCCCGGTTCTCGGTCCGATAAAAGGGAAGCCGGTTTCCCGGAAGAAGGAAGCTCCGCTGAACCCACCGGCGGGAACGTTCGTGTTCGGCGTAATCGACGTGCGCGTTGATGTATCGGGTCTGAGCAAAGCTGAAGCGGTCGACCTCCGAGCGGAAGAGCGTCTCGTCGTCGGCGTCGAGGCGGATGCGGAAAACGCCGAGCCGGTTGTTTGAGCCGTCGTGATAGTCGTGCGTCTGGATGCCGAAGCCGATGCGCCCGTGCGCCTGGATGCGACGCACGTCGCGGAGGCGGTAGGCGCCGTTTTCCCGCGTCACCCGGAGCGTCGCCGGAGCGCCGGGACGCACGAGGATCGGCGGGCCGCTTTGCCGTTCGATCCGGGCGAAACTTCCGTCCTTCGCCGCATAGACCTTCAGCCGGAAGATCTTCGGGGGCCGGGTGTCTTTTACCGGCAAGCCGAAAAGCAGCGGGTTCAACGGCTCCTCCGTGGCGGCGTCCCGGATCTCGAAGTGCAGGTGAGGGCCGCCCGAACTGCCCGTGTTGCCTGAGAAAGCGATCACCTCGCCCTGTTTCACGGGAAAGCGTCCACGGGGCGGATAGGTGTCGATGGCGAAGCTCCGTTCCCGGTACTGAAGCCGTTTGACGTACGCCCCGAGGGAGTCGGCGAAACGGCTGAGGTGGCCGTAGACGGTCGTGTAGCCTTCGGGGTGATCCACGTACAGCGCCAGGCCGTAGCCCGTCGGCGAGACCTTGATGCGGGAGACCCACCCGTCGGCGGCGGCGTGCACCGGAAGGCCGATCCGGTTGCCCGTCTTCAGGTCGAGCCCTGCGTGAAAATGGTTCGACCGCATCTCCGCGAAGTTGCCGGCGAGCGTGAGCGGAACGTCGAGCGGGCTTCGAAACACGTCCTTCGGGAAAGGATCTTTGTGCCCGCCGAACGAGAGGAGTAATGCGAGTGCGGCGAGCAACGGGCCAAAGATTCGTTTCATAGGGAAGAAGCGGACGGATGAATCAGTTCGCAGAGCCGGAGGTAGCGGGGAGAACGCAGGCGGCGGAGTGCGGCCGGGGAAAAAACCTTCGCCTCTCCACGTTTGATCTTCCTTTTCGGAAGAATACGATGCGGAGGAAAATCATACTATCATCTCCCACCGGAGGTTTGCTATCTTCCGGCATTATTTTCATGATAAGAGAGGGGCCATGCGCAACGACAACCTCATCGTGCTGATGCTCGGCATCATCGTCGTCTTCTTCATCGGCGTCGTCATGCATGAGCTTCGGGTCGTGCTGCTCCCCTTCATGATCGCGCTGCTGCTGTCGATCATCTTCAAGCCCATCATCGTCTTCTTCAAACGCAAGAAGCTCCCTTCCGCCGTTGGTCTGATCGTCGTGTTGCTCACGTTCGCGGCGTTCACCTTTCTGCTGGGGCTGGCGCTCTACTCCTCCATCGGGCCTTTCGTCGAGGCCCTGCCGCGCTATCAGGTCCGTTTCGAGCAGCTGTTTTCGGGCTTTTCGCACGGGATCGAGGCCCTTCTGGTTCGCATCAACGTTCCACCCGAAGACCTCGACTGGCAGAGCATCGTCGATCTGTCCTCCGTCTCGTCGGCCATGACGGCGGGGCTCGGCACGTTCATCAGCTTCGTGAGCAACACCGTCCTGGTGCTGCTTTTCATGCTCTTCATCCTCGCCGATACGGGCGGCCTGAGCACCAAGGTCACCCTTGCTTTCCCCGAGCGTTACGCGCATCGCATTGCCGGCGTCATCGAGAACATTGACCTTCAGGTGCGGCAGTACCTCATCACGAAGTCGCTCATCAGCCTGGCCACCGGCACGCTCACCTGGATCGTGCTTTTCATCCTCGGCGTCGACTTTTCGCTCATCTGGGGCTTCATTGCCTTCCTGCTCAACTTCATCCCGAACATCGGTTCCATCATCGCCGTCATCTTCCCGTTCGTCTGGTCGCTTCTTCAGTTCGACGACCCCACGCATCCGCTCCTCGTGCTCGCGCTCCTCGGCGCCGTGCAGGTGACGATGGGCAACATGATCGAGCCCCGGATCATGGCTTTCCGGCTCAACCTCAGCCCGCTGCTCGTGCTCGTCTCCCTCATTTTCTGGGGATGGCTCTGGGGCATCTGGGGCATGATTCTCGCCGTTCCGCTGACCGCAACGATCAAGATTTTCTTCGAAAACATCGAACCGCTCAGCCCGCTCTCCGTTCTTATGAGCGGCGCCTCGAAGCTTCTGAGCAACCGCTCGAAGTAGCGCCTCCCCCTGCGGAGACGCCCCCCGGGGTCCCTCCCACGCACGCACACCCGCACCGCCGATGCCCTCCGCTCCCGCCCGCGCGGACTCCTCCCCCCACGCGCTCGACGCCATCCTCCGCGTGGTGCGGAAATACTGGGGATACGACCGGCTCCGCCCGCTTCAGGAAGAGGCCATCCGCGCCGTCCTCGACCGCCGGGATTCGCTCGTGGTGCTGCCTACGGGCGGCGGCAAGTCGCTGTGCTATCAGACGCCGCCGCTGCTGGCCGGAGGCGCCGACGTGGTGATCTCGCCGCTGATCTCGCTGATGAAGGATCAGGTGGACGGTCTCCGCGCCAACGGCTACCCGGCGGCCACGCTCCATAGCGCCCTCTCGGCCCGACAGCGGCGCGAGGCCGAGGACCAGGTTGCCTCGGGCGGGTGCCGCCTGCTCTTCGTCTCGCCCGAACGGGTCCTGACGCCCGCCTTCACCCGCATGGCCGAACGCCTCAACGTCCGCTCGTTCGCCATCGACGAGGCCCACTGCATCAGCCACTGGGGACACGACTTCCGCCCCGAATACCGACGCCTGGCGCAGCTCAAGGAGCGTTTCCCCGGCGTCAGCCTTCACGCGTACACGGCCACCGCCACTGAGCGCGTCCGCCGCGACATCATCGCGCAACTGGGCCTCTCCGAGCCGGAGATCCTCGTCGGGCGCTTCGACCGGCCCAACCTCATCTATCGCATCTTCCCCCGCCTCAACCTCCGGGAGCAGATCCTCGAAGTGCTCGACCGCCATCGTCGCGAGGCCGTCATCATTTATTGCATCACCCGCGACGAGACCGAGCGCCTGGCCGCTTTCCTCAAGTCCGAGGGCTTCCGCGCCGGGCACTATCACGCGGGCATGCCGAACGAGGAGCGACGGGCGGCGCAGGAGGCGTTCACGAACGAAGCCCTCGACGTCATCGTGGCCACGGTCGCCTTCGGCATGGGCATCGACCGGAGCGACGTGCGGTGCGTGATCCATGCCGGGATGCCGCAGTCGGTGGAGCACTATCAGCAGGAAACCGGGCGCGCCGGACGCGACGGCCTCGAAGCCGAATGCATCCTCTTCTATTCCCCCGCCGACACGCTCCGGTGGCAGTCCCTCATCGAGAAGCGCAGCGAGGCGACGGGGCGACTGACGCCGTCCCAACGCCACG
>JALSSK010000005.1 GCA_026984335.1 Rhodothermales bacterium | reverse complement strand
CCATGGCGGCGGCGGGACCGCCAAAGGCTCCGAAAAACTGACGGCGCGTATACATTGATCTACCTCCGAGGCGGGATGAGAAAGGGGCGGCGCATCGCAATATGCCTTGTGCTTTGCCCGGATAATCTAATAGTTTTTCCCGGTTTGGCAAATGAATATAGCGGTGGTCACGGACGTTGGTCCCGCATGCATGCGCCCCCTCTTCTTCACGACCCCTGGTCCGGGCATGCTTGCCCTTTGCGATCACGCGCCCTGACGGGCTTCCTTCGTGTGTCCCGAATAAAGCGCCCGGCAGCCGGTATCAACAGCTGTGACCGGCGCTATAATGTCACCGATCCCGCGACCTTTCGTGGGATGCGTCGAAACTCGCCGCCGGGCCGTACGTCTACCGTCTCGAAGCGCTCGGGCGCGTCGAGACGCGGCGCATGGTGATCCTTCCCGCGCGCTGACCCGCTCCTTTCTCAGACTCCGCCGCACCATGATCGTCTCGCGCCTCGCGTTTCTCCGAACGACCGGCCTCCTTCTGGCGGGTGGCGGCGTGGCGCTCGCGCTCGCCCTCGGCGCGCTCGGATGGGACGCCGCGCCGTGGGACGCCGCGCCGGAAGCCGCCCACATCCGGGGCATCACGCTCGACGCCCGGCGCCCGCCCGAGACGGCCACGCTGGCGCGCCTCCACGACCTCGGCGTCACCCACGTCACCGTCATCCCCTATGCTTTTCAGCCGTCGAAAGATCATCCGGAGATCCGTCACAACCCCGGCGGGCAATGGTATTCGGAGAGCGATGCGGGCATCCGCGACCTCGCCGCACGCCTGCGCTCACGCGGCATGAAGCTCATCCTCAAGCCGCAGCTCTGGCTGCGCGGCGGCGCGTGGACCGCCGACATCGCCTTCGAGACCGAGGCGGACTGGCAAAAATGGGAGGAGGACTATCGCGAGGTGGTCCTGCACTACGCCCGTCTCGCCGCCGAGGTCGACGCGGCGATGCTCGTCGTCGGCACGGAGCTGGCCACCTCCGTCCGGACGCGCGAGGCGTTCTGGCGCGGGCTCATCGCCGACGTGCGGAAGCTCTACGACGGCAAGCTCACGTACGCGGCGAACTGGCATGAGGATTTCGAACACGTGCCTTTCTGGGACGCGCTCGACTTCGTGGGCGTGCAGGCCTATTTCCCGATCACGGAGGCGTCCGACCCCTCGCTCGAAGCGCTGAAGGCGGGGTGGGAGCCGCACCTCGAAGCGCTGGCGCGCGTCTCCCGGCGCACGGGTCGCCCGGTGCTCCTCACCGAGATCGGCTACCGGAGCGTGCCCTACGCCGCCGCCGAACCGTGGCGCTGGCCCTCCCGCGACGAGTACGGGCAGGTCGCGCCCGACTTCGAACTGCAGGCGCGGCTCTTCGAGGCATTCTTCGAACAGTGCTGGTCGGCCCCGTGGCTCGCCGGCGCAATCATCTGGAAATGGCGCCCCGAGTACGACCGCGCCTCCCGCAACCGAGACCTCAACTTTACGCCCCAGAACAAACCCGCCGAGCGCGTCATCCGGCAGTGGTTCACGCAGTGAGCGAGCGGCGTGGTTGCGCCCCCGGAACCCGCACCTGACAGCCGACCTTCGTCGGGTGATCGCGGACGAGGGTGTCGCCGTCGAGCGGGGCGAGGAGGCGAAGCATGACGGCGTCGCCGAGGGCGGAGGCGAGCATGACGTACCCGTAGAGGACGAGCCACCCGTTGCCGAGCGCGAGGCCGAGCAACGCGGGCAAGAGCCCCAGCACGACGCCCGGCACGGCGAGCACCACCCGGTACGCCCGGACGGTCATCGGCACGGGGCTGTGCACGTAGGCGATGCCGTCGCGCCACCGCATGCCGAAGCGGATGGTGCGCCACGGAACGCCCGCCACGAGCGTCATCGCGAGCGCGTGCAGCCCCTCGTGCGCGACGGCGCTCGCGGCATACACAACCGTGAAAACCACCACGTAGACGAGCACCGTGCCCGCCGCCGAAGGCCACGCGCCGAGGTCGAACGAGGGCAGACCCCACAGCGCCACGTACGGCCCGAAGGTGAGCGCCGCGAGATAGACCGACCAACGAAGCACCGGACGAAGCACCTCGTCGAGTGTGAGCGTCAGATCGCGCCACCCGGCTTCATCGGAAGCGGAAAGGGACGTAGACATCGAAGCACCACGCATTTCGAAAAGAGTTCGTTTTTTTAGTAGTTTCCCACCCCGCCCCCTTTCACCCGCCACCACACTTCACCCGCCGCCACACACGATGCGCAAACTTTTCCGGATCGCGCCGGTGCTCGCCGTGCTCGCGCTCGGGGCCGCATTCATCCGGCCCGACATCCCCGTCGAGGAACTGAAGCCGAAATACGCGCCGCCGCCCTCGCAGTTCATGAGCCTCGACGGCATGGAAGTCCACTACCGGGACGAGGGCGAAGGTCCGGCGCTCGTGCTCCTTCACGGCACCGGCGCCTCGCTCCACACGTGGGACGGCTGGGTCGAAGCGCTCGCGGACTCCTTCCGCGTCGTTCGCCTCGACCTGCCCGGCTTCGGCCTCACCGGGCCGAATCCCGCGCACGATTACCGCATCGCCACATACGTCGACTTCCTCGAACACTTCGTCGGGCGGCTGGGGCTCGAACGCTTCTCGCTGGCGGGCAATTCGCTCGGCGGGCACATCGCCTGGCGGTATGCGCTTGCGCACCCGCAACGCGTCGAGAAGCTCATCCTCATCGACCCCGCCGGCGCGCCCGACGACGCGCCGGATCCGTTCGTTTTCAAACTCGCCCGGACGCCCGTCGCGAACCGGCTGCTCACCGTCGTCACGCCGCGTTCGCTCATGGAAAAGAGCCTCCGCGAGGTCTATGCCGACGACGCAAAGGTGACGCCCGCGCTCGTGGACCGGTACTATGAGCTTTCGCTCCGGGAAGGGAACCGCGCCGCCTTCGTCGCCCGCGCGCGCACCGTCGAGCCGAACCGCTTCGACCAGATCGCCTACGTGCGCGCGCCCACGCTGATCCTCTGGGGCAAACAGGACGTGTGGATCCCCGTCGCCACGGCCCGGCGTTTCACCGAGCGTCTGCCGCACGCCGTGCTCGTCACCTATCCCGACGCCGGCCACGTGCCGATGGAGGAACGGCCCGCCCGCACCGCCGCCGACGCCCGGCGCTTCCTCACCGCGCGCCCGTGAACGCGGCTCACTTCCCTCGCCGCACGCCCTCGCGCCAGCGCTCCGGGTCGAACACCGAGGCGTCGAACGTCATGCCGGTCTTCACGTCGCGGTAATACTCTTCGAAGACGACGTTGCCGTTGACGAAGAAAAGCACCTCCGGCGCGATCCATCCGCCGCCGAGCGGCCGGTACCCGTTGAACTGCGTCTCGCGAAGGCTGCCGTCCGGGACGGGCTGCACCACCCGCACGAAATACAGCCGCTCCCGGTCGATCCAGAACCGGCTCCGGCGTTCGTCGTCCGTCTCGCTTCCGACCACGTAGACCGGGCGGCCCTGCCACGTCGACTCGTGCATCTTCGTGAGATCGAAGCCGAGCTTCGCGAGCCGGGCCAGGGTCTGCTCCGGCGAAAGGAAATACACGTCGAAGCCGAGAAGCATGAGCGCGTGTTCCTGTTGCTGCGAGCCGGTCACCTTGCCGTTCCGGATGCGATAGAGGGTTCCGTCGCGGAAGAGCATGCCGTTCCCGGCGTCGAGCGGCTCGAAGTCGATGCGGAGCTTGCCCGGAATTTCGAGCGCCTCGTGCCAGTACGTGGTGTCGCGGCTGCCGTCGGCGTTGTGCTGAATACTCATCTGGAGGAAGGCGAGCGTCCGGTACCACTTCCCGTCGTACCGCGCCCGCATGGCTTTGATGAGGTCGGCGGGGGACTCGATATCGCCGGAGCCCTCCCGGGCCGCCTCGCCGGTTGACGGACGCCCGGCGGTCCACGCGCTCAAGAGGAAAAGAGGTAGAAGCACCCACAGGGCTTTTCGCATGAGATCAACGGGGATTGATGGGAAGAAGGATCGGCGCGGGTATGTACGCGCGAGAAAACACCGGGATGCATCGCAAAGCGCCAACGTGTATTTTCCGGCACGATGCGGAAGGTAACTTTTTTCGAAAGCACCCCCACCTCGGGGTTCTCGCTCGTTTTTTATGAAAGCGCCCGTTCCCGTGTTCTGCGTGGGAACGCCGCCGGAGACGCGCTGCGTCCGAAACCACATTGTCCGATAGACAGACCCCACACACAGATCCGTCTCAAACCCATGAACATGCTCCGCCGATGGACCGCGCTCGCGCTCGCCGCGCTTCTGTTTACGGCCTGCGATGCGCTCGTTCCGCTCGACGCCGGCGCGCCGGATGCGCCGGAGACCGGCCTCGAAACGCACCTTTCGGCAGAGCGTGCGAGCCTCGCCCCCGCCGAAGGCCTCAAAAGCCTGCTCGTGCTCCACAAAGGGCGGCTCGTGCTCGAGCGGTATTATGACGGCAACCGCGCCGACAGCCTCAACCACGTCCGGTCCGTCACCAAAAGCGTCGTCGCGCTGCTCATCGGCATCGCCCTCGACGAGGGCTTCCTCGAGAGCACCGACCAGACCATCGCCGATTTCCTCACCGGCGTCGCCGACTTCGACGCGGAGAAGGGCGCCCTCACCATCGCCCAGCTCATGACGATGAACGGCGGCTTCGAGTGGCACGAGACGGACGGCTCCGAATATCAGCTGTGGATGCTCGCGCCGAACCAGATTCAATACGTCCTCGACAAGCCCCTCGTCACCGTCCCCGGCCAGTATTTCAACTACAACTCGGGCGGCACGCACCTGCTCTCGGCCATCCTCACCGAGGCCACCGGGATGAGCACGAAAGCCTTCGCCGAGACCTACCTCTTCGGTCCGATGGGCATCACGGAGTTGGCGTGGGAGACGGACAAACAGGGGTATTATAACGGCGGCGCGGGCCTTCAGCTTCGCCCTCGCGATGCGGCCGCCCTCGGCCTGATGATCGCGCAGGAGGGCCGGTACGGCGGCCAACAGATCGTCCCCGCCGCGTGGGTCCATGAAGCGACCGTCGAGCAATACCGCCTCGACTGGCAGTACGGCCCCCTCGCCGACGTCGACTACGGCTATCTCTTCTGGCTCGACGAAGGACAGGCGGAAAACGTCACGCTCGCCTGGGGCTATGGCGGGCAGTTCCTCTACGGCGTGCCCGCGCTCGACCTCCTCGTCGTCACCACGGCGGCGTGGGACGTCTCGCCCGCACGGAAGGAAACCCAGGAGCTCGCCATCCTCGACCTCATCGCCGGGCGCATCGTGCCGAGATTCCGGTGAGCGCGTCTACTGCTTCTTCAAAAGAGCCGCCCGAAGCCGCTTGATCATCTGTGCGCCCGTCACGTTGCCGGGGTCGAGCTCGACCGACTTCTGGTAATTCTGAAGCGCCTCCCGGAGGTCGCCGTGGATCATGTAGGCCTCGCCGAGGCTGTCGTACGTGTTGTACGCGCCGGGAAACATCTCCACGTTGAGCTTGAAGATCTCGATAGCGTCCTCGACGTGTCCCGAGCGCAGAAGCCGGTAGCCGAGCGTGTTGAGCATCTCTTCCTCGAAGACGGCGGGGGGATACTCGCCGCCGTCCTTCCACGCGTGATACTGCGCGATGGCGGCTTCGACGCCCTGTTCGCGAAGGACCTTGAAGAGCGCCGCCACCATCCGAAGCCGGGGGTCGTCGTAGCGGTCGTAGCCGAGCCAGTCGGCGGCGGGCTGATCGCTGCCCAGCGTTTCGGCGAGGAGCGCGTGGAGCAGAAGCATACCGTTGTCGCTGTTCGTGAAGAAGACGAGCCCGCGCCGCTGTTCGGGGAAGGCGATGGCGAAGCTTTTGTAGCCCCGGTTGTCGCCCCAGTGCCAGAAGGCGCGGCCGTCGGCGGTCTCCTGAAGCCCCCATCCGAGCCCCCAGTGGATGCCGTCTTCGGCGTCGGACTGCGGGGAGAGCATGGCCTCGCGCATGGCCGTGCTCAGGCCTTCTCCGTTCATCACGGCGGCGACGAAGCGGGCATAGTCCGGCGCGGTGGTGTGAAGGCTCGAGGCCGCATTGCCTTCGACGGGCGTGAACTTGTCGAGCGCCGTCCCGTCGGCCAGGTGCCCCACGGCGATGTCCGGGCCGAAGCGATCCTCCCACACGAAGCTGCTCTGCATCATACCGAGCGGCTCGAAGACGCGCTTCACCGCGAGCACGCGCAACGGCTCGCCGGTCAGGTGCTCGACGACGCGCTGGAGATAGAGGAAGCCCTCGCCCGAGTACTGAAAGCGCGCGCCGGGATCGAAGGCGAGCGTGAGGTCGCCGCCGGGCGGACGCCAGTTCGGCAGGCCCGTGGTGTGGCTGAGCACCATGCGCGCGGTGATCGCACGGTATCGCTCGTCCGCCGCGAGGTCTTCGTACGGGAGATAATCGGCCAGCGGCGCGTCGAGCTCGAGCACGCCCTCATCGACGAGCTGAAGCACGATGTAGGCGAAGACGGGCTTGCTCAGCGAGGCGGCCTCGAAGACGGTGCTTGCCGTCACGGGCGGATTCGTCACGGCGCTCCGTACGCCGAAAGCACCCGTCCACACCGGCGCGCCGTCGGCGAGGACCGTGAGGGCCAGGCCGGTCACCTCGGCCTCTTCCATCATCTCCGGGAGGACCGTCTTCAGGTCCTCGAAGTTCGGCGTCTGCGCCGCCGCTCCTCCCATCCCGGCCAGAAGCGCGAGCGCCGCTCCGAGTGCTCGTATGCTCGTCGAAAAAAACCGCATAGATCGTCCGTGGCTGTGCGTGCCGGTCAGTTCGAAGGCGCGGGCGCATAGGCCCGCAGTTCCTTTTTGAGAAGCATCCCCCACACCCGGTCGTACGGATGCACCTGCCGGACGATCTCGCCGTCGCGGTAGACCGGCCGGCCCTCGTTGGCCCACTGAAAGAGCGAGCCTTCGAGGTTCGAGACGTTCGTGAAGCCCTTCTCCCGCAGCGTGCGCACGAGCTTCGAAGAGCGATAGCCGACCGAGCAATAGGCGACGATGGGCGCGTCGCGGGCGAGGGTGTCGAGAAAGGCGAGGTCCGGCGTTTCCGGATCCACGCGGACGGCCCCGGGGAGATGGCTCACGGCGAACTCGGCCTCCGTCCGCACGTCGAGGAGCAGGGGCGGCGTCAGGTCCGGAGCGCTCAGACGCGCGGCCAGCGAGTCGGTGGAGATCTGCCGCACCTCCGGGAAATTGCTCCGGACCATGCGGTGTACGACGGACCACGTCAGGCTTTGCGCATACACCGCGCCCACGCCTACGAGGCCGAAGAGCGCCATTGCGAGAATCAACATTCGCCGTTTCATCGATGCTCGTTTGTGGAGGATCCGGGGCGCGGAGATGCCGGGCCGGGCGCACGTATACGCCGGCGCGCCTCGTCCGATCCGCCCTCCCCCGCAACGACGGGCGCGAGCGGTCCGGTCAGCGCTTTTTGAAGACCGGCTCGAAGTCGCGCAACGGCAACCCCTGCGCGAGAGAACCCCGGTGTTCGGAGGCCCGCTCGAGCTCGAGTTCGTACGCCACGAGGTCGCTCCGGTAATACCGCCGTTGGAGATAGATGCGGCGGTCGCCGTGCGTGGTGGAGGTGCGGGTGATCAGCAGGAGGGCCCGGCCTTCGGAAACGCCGAGCCGCTCCGCGATCTCGGCTTCCGCGTTGACGGCCTCGATCCGATACCGGCCCCGGAGCACGGGGATTTCGTAGTCCCGTTCCAGGATGTGATAGATGGTTTCCCTCTCCAGGTCGTGCCCTTCGAGGAGGTGGGCATAGAAGACAGGCATCCACGTCCGGTCGAAGGCAATGGGTTCGCCGTCGCCGAGGCGGAGACGATCGAGGCGGAGGACGGTCGTGCCCTCGGCGAGCTCGAGGGCGGCGGCCACGTCCGGCGGGACGGGTTCGAGGCCCTGGAAAAGCACCCGGGAGGCCGCTTCGATGCCCGCCTGCGTCATGTCCTCGACGAAGTCGGTCAGGCGAACGAGCCCCTGCCGCACCCGGTTGTCCTTGACGAACGACCCGAGCCCCTGCCGTCGGTAGATGAGCCCCTGGTTCTCCAGCGTCTGCAAGGCCCGCCGCACCGTGATGCGGCTGACCCCGAAGCGCGCTCCAAGCTGGCTCTCGGAGGGCAAACGTTCATCCGCGGCAAAAACCCCCTCTTCAATCTGCTCCCGCATCCAACTGCTTACCTGCTCGTGGCGCGGACGTCCCGGCTTTAACATCTCTTCCCCTGATCTTTGCAATGGCGGCTGATCTTTCAATGGCGGCGATGGGCGTGCCCATGATACGAAAAATATGTCATTACAACAATACGTGTCATAACATGTCATTCTAAAATGTAAGCGAATCGCCCACGATTTTTTTCCGGGATTGCCGTCTCTGCGAAGGCCCTCTTCCCTGACCCCATGAAAGCGGCTCCAGGCCGATCCTTGAAGCGCCCGAATCGGGTAGACCTCCCGATCATCTATCGGTGCTCCTGAAGGATTCGGCATTCCCGATCACGAAAACGGAGTGATACCATGACAGACGCAAATTTATCTTCCACGAGCGTCCGCCGCCGCGCGAGCCGGGCGCTCGCAACGATCCTCGCCCTGGCCTTTCTCGCGACGACGGCGTGGGGGCAAACGGGCCACGTGCTCAACGGCGTCGGCCCGGTCGACCAGGCCTGGGGCGGCGCGGGCATGGCCCTCCCGCAGGACGGGCTGACGGCCCTCCACTGGAACCCGGCCGCCATCACGATGCTTCCCGGAAGCGCTCTCGACCTGAGCCTTCAGGTGCTCATCCCCACCGGGGATCTGGCCTCGACGGTGGAGCCGGGAGCCTTTGGCCCCCTCGGTCCGCCGGTCCGCATGTCCGGCGTCACCGACAGCCAGGCGGGCCCCTTCCCGATCCCGGCCCTCGGCTTCGTCTATGCGCCCGAAGCCTCCCGGTGGGCCTTCGGCCTGAGCGCCTTCGGCGTGGGCGGCTTCGGCGTCGATCATCCCCTCGATCCGACGAACCCGATCCTCACCCCGCAGCCGCCCGGCGGCATGGGTTTCGGCAGCATCAACTCCGAGTTCGCCCTCCTGCAGGTCTCGCCGACGGCGGCGTACCGGCTGAGCGACAAGGTGTCCGTCGGCTTCGCGCCCACGCTCAACTATGCCACGCTGAGCGTGACGCCGTTCCCCGCCGCACCGCCCAACGACGCCAACGGCGACGGCTTCCCGACCTATAGCGCCGCCCCGAAAACCGGGACCCTCGGCTATGGCTTCCAACTCGGCCTCCAGATCACCGACCTCTCCGGCTTCAACCTCGGAGCCTCCTTCAAATCCACCCAGAACTTCGACCCGTTCGAGTTCGACGGACAGGACGAGACGGGCGCCCCCCGCACCTTCTCCTTCGACATGGACTACCCCATGATCGTCTCCGCCGGACTTAGCTATTCCGGGCTGGAACGGTGGGCCTTCGTCGCCGACGTGCGGTACATCGACTTTGCGCACACGAACGGCTTCGATCAGGTGGGCTTCGACCCGTTTGGAGCCGTGAAGGGCTTTGGCTGGAAAAGCATCGTGGTGGTGGCAACGGGAGTGCAGTACGACCTGACGCCGCGTCTGCCGGTGCGCCTCGGCTATGCGTACAACGACAACCCCATCGACAGCGACGTGGTGTTCTTCAACACGCCCTCGCCCGCCATCATCCAGCATCACTTCGCCGGAGGGTTCTCCTACGTGCTCTCGAACAGGGTGACGGCTTCCTTCGCCGCTCAGTACGGCCTCAAGAACGACGTGAGCGGGAACTGGAAACACCCGCAGTTCGGAACGGCGCCGGGCGCCTCGGTGGATTGCGAACTCTCCACGCTGACGTTCATCTTCGGCGTGCACGTGGGGCTCTGAGCAAAGGTGTGGGGCTCTGAGCAAAGGTAGGGACCAGAATCGCGGGCTTACCTCCTCTCCCGGGCAGGGCGTCGCTCCGGCGTCCTGCCTTTTCCTTTGTGGAAGAGCGAAGCTTCCCCTTTGCCCGTCGAAAACCGTACCTTGTCGTCCCACCTCACCCACCCCCCTGCCCCATGCCGGACCTGTCGCGCTTTGAGGAAGAGGTTTTTCAGGCGCTTCCTTTTTTGAGAACGAGCCCGGAAGCTTTCCGCAAGGCGTTCTTCGCGCAGGCGCAGCGGGCGTCGGCCCCTCCGAAGGCCTTCATCTGTATGGAAGGCGACCGGTGTCGGCATCTGCCGCTCGTGCTTTCGGGCTCGGCGCGCGTGTACAAGTCGGGTGATCAGGGGCGGGAGATCACGCTCTACCGGCTGGAGACGGGCGAGAGTTGCATCCTCACGGCTTCGTGCATCCTCACCGAGCATCCTTTCCCCGCCTTCGCCGTCGCCGAGAGCGACGTGACGGCAGCGTTCATTCCGGCGGCGACGTTTCGCCGATGGCTCGACGAGCACGACGTCTGGCGGCAGTACGTCTTCGACCTGCTCTGGCAGCGTCTCGCCGACGTCATCACGGTGGTCGAGGCGGTCACGTTCCGACGTATGGACGCGCGGATCGCCGCCTACCTCGTGGCGGCCGTCGGCGAAGGAACCGACCTGCGGACCACGCACGAAGCCATCGCCGACGAGCTCGGCACGGCCCGCGAGGTCGTCAGCCGCAACCTGAAGGAGTTCGAGCGGGAAGGCCTGCTGAACCTCTCACGCGGCGCAATCCACCTTACGGACCTCGAAGGCCTCCGCAAAATAGCGCGCGGGCTCTGAGGAGATCTGCCAATGTGACTTAATCACAGACGTTTGGTCACACGGGCATTATTATGGCAACAGGACTTCACGAACCATTGCGAGGACGAGACATGGACGGTTCCAAGGCGCTCAAACTCCTGATCGTCTGCCTGATCTGCCTGGGCGTCATCGCCGGGGCGGTCGTCCTCGTGCAATGGCTCGTGACCTGACGCCGTCGCATCACCAAACCTTACCGGAGGTATCGTCATGAAAAAGAATATGGGCACTGTCGATCGCATCGTACGGGTCGTCGTCGCCCTTGTGCTGGGCGCGCTCGTTCTTACCGGCACGGTGAGCGGCACGCTCGCCGTCATCCTCGGCATCGTGGCCGTGATTTTCCTGCTCACGAGCACGGTCAGCTTCTGCCCGCTCTACGCGCCGTTCCACTTTTCGACCCGCAAAGAAGGGCACGAGGCGGCGCAGGGATAAACGCCCCGCTCGTTTCGGCGAGCGGGTGCGGCGAGCGCGTCACGTGACGTATCTTGACCCGACCGCCCTCGTCCCATCCCTCGCCGCCCATGGCCCCCGACCCGAGCACGCGCCCGGCTTTTTCGGAGGAAGACGTCCGTCGCCTCGTGCGGCGGCGGTACGACCTCGACGTGCGCGCACGGGCGTTGCCGGGCTATAGCGATCAGAACTTCCGTCTGCGAACGGAGGAAGGGAAGGAATACGTTCTCAAAATCGCCCACGCCGCCGAGGACCCGGCGGCGCTCGCGTTTCAGCAGGCCGCTCTCGCCCACCTCGCCGCGCGCCGCCTGCCTTTCCGGACGCCGCGCGTGCGCCCGACCCGCACCGGCGCGCTCCTGACGACGGTCTCCGGCGCTTCCGGCCTCCGCCACTCCGTGTGGATGGTCGCTTTTCTGCCGGGCCGCCCCTTCGCCGAGGCGACGCCCCACGCGCCGGCGCTCCTCCGAAGCCTCGGCCGCGCCTTCGGCCTTCTCGACGAAGCCCTCGAACCCTTTACCCACCCGGCCATGCGCCGCACGCTGGTGTGGGACCTCCGACGCTACGCCGGGCTGTACGACCGCCTCGGCGACCTCCCCACCCCCGCCCGCCGGACGCTCGTCGAGGGCTACCTCCGCCGCTTCGAGGCCGGCGTCGCGCCCCTCCTGCCCTCGCTCCGGCAAAGCGTCATCCACAACGACGGAAACGACTACAACGTCCTCGTCGCCGCCGGGCCCTCGGGCGAAAAGACCGTCTCGGGCCTCATCGACTTCGGCGACATGGTGCGCACGTATACGGCGGCCGAACTCGCCGTGGCCGCCGCGTACGCGATGTTCGACCGGGACGACCTCCTCGGGGCGGCGGCGCACGTGGCGGCGGGCTATCACGCGGCGTATCCCCTCACCGAGGTTGAACTTCGCGCGCTTTTCGGGCTGATCACGATGCGGCTGTGCACGAGCGTGTGCCTGTCCGCACGGGCGCGGCGGCAGGCCCCGGACAACGCCTACCTCGGCGTGAGCGAAGCGGCGGCATGGGACGCGCTCGAACGCCTCGCCTCCGTCTCTTTCGCCGAGGCCGAGGACGTCTTTCGCCGCGCCTGTCCCGTCCCGAAACGGACGTCGCCCCCACGCGGAGACGCATGAGGGCGACGCGCCATGCCGGGCGCGTTTCGCCCGCCGGATGAGGGGAAGACGGGCGCGGCCCGGCATGTATCGGAGCGGCGAACTATTTGAGCAAAACCATGCGCCGCGCCGCCCGGAAGTCGCCCGCTTCGAGCGTATAGACGTAGACGCCGGCGCTCAGGCGCGAGGCGTCGAAGCGGAGCCGGTGGCGTCCCGCCGCGCGGAGCCCCTCGTCCAGGTGCGCCACGCGCCGCCCGAGCGCGTCGTACACCGTCAGCGTCACCGCGCGCGCGTCGGGCAGGTCGTACGTGATGACCGTCGTCGGGTTGAACGGGTTCGGATAGTTCGCGCCGAGGGCGAAGCGCTCCGGCACGGCTTTCGACGCGCCGGAAGCGTTCCCGGCGGCGAGGCGGTCGAGCGTCGAGGCCCAGTCCGTCGCCACGGGACCGGAGCCGCGCTTCCCGGCGGTCTTTTCGAAGGCGAAGGCGTCGGAGTCGTCCATGAGGGGGAAGCTCCCGGCGTATCCGGTGACGGTGTATGCGCCGGAGGGCGCGCCCGCCGGGACGTTCTGCGTGAGGGTTTTGAGCAGCGTGTCGCCCGGGGCGAGGGTGACGGGGACCGGCCCGAGCGTAATGCTCACCCCGACGCCGGCGACGTTCATCCACACCTCGGAGGTCTGCGTCGTGGAGGTGTGGTTCACGAGGGCAACGTCGTAATCGAACACGCCGCCTTCGGGCGGGATCGTGAGCGAGTCGGTGGGCGGCGTGAGCGTCACCGCCACGTCGGGCGGCGTCACGACCTCCGCCGAGGCGAGCACGTAGAGCCCGTTCGACACGTACGTGTCCGTCTCATAGATCGGATCGCTCTGATCGTACGTGACGGCGAGGTCCCGCTCCTCGACGCCGTCGAAGTGTCGAAAGACGAGGGTGTCGCCCGCCTGAAAGCCATCCACGACCCCCGTGATGCTGTCGTCGCCCCAGAGGGTGAGCGCCTGCGGGGCAGCGTTCCACACGATCACTCCGGCGCAGGCGCCGTCCGGCATGAGCGCGGCCACCTCGTCCCCCGCCGCAAACGTGTAGGTCAAGGTTTCGGGGAAGATGACCGTGGCATAGTCTCCCGTGTTCGAAAAGCAGTTCGAAAAATGCGACTGGGCGTACGTATTCATCCCCAGCAGCCCCAGGGCCGCCGTCCAAAACAGCTTCTTCATCCTTCCTCTCCGAGGTGAATTTCGGTCTTCACGGGTGTCGGGGAAGCGCGAAAAAGAGAAGGGGGGATGGTGGGGGGATCGCGCTCCCGTGCGAAAGGTATCGGGGAACGGCTTCCGCCGGTAAAGTGGGAAGCGCCCCTATTTCGGCATGGGACTTTTCACCCGTCCTCGGGCGCAACGGAGAAAACGAGCGCGGTTCGCCCGGAACCGTTATTTTGAGCGGGCGCGACGCCGCGCCTTCCCGAGCGACCTCCCCCCCATCCCCCATGCGTCATGAAAGCCCGCTTCCTCCCCGCCCTCTTTGCCTTCCTCCTTCTCCCGAGCCTCGCCTGGGGTCAGCCCGCCTTCACGCTCGAACAGGTGCTCGGCGCTCCGTTCCCGTCCGACCTCGTCGCCGCGCCCGGGCACGACCGCGCGGCGTGGGTGTTCAATGAGCGGGGCGCGCGAAACATCTGGGTAGCCGACGGGCCGGACTATCGCGGGCGGCGCGTGACGGACTATGCCGAGGACGACGGGCAGGCGCTCGGCAGCCTCGTCTTCACGCCGGACGGCGAGCGCATCGTGTACGTGCGCGGCGGCGCGCCGAACCGGGCGGGCGAGATCCCGAACCCCACGAGCAACCCCGACGGCGCGAAGCGCGAGCTGTGGATCGTCGGCGTCGCGGGCGGCGCGCCGAAGCGCCTCGCCGAGGGCAGCGCGCCCGCCGTGTCGCCGGACGGGACGTGGGCGGCATTCGTGAAGAACGGGCAGGTGTGGCGCGTCGGGCTCGAGGCCGACGCGCCTGAGCCGGAACGGCTCTTCACCCTCCGGGGACGCCCCGCCGCGCTCCGCTTCTCCCCCGACGGCGCGCGCCTCGCCTTCGTGAGCAACCGGGGCGACCACAGCTTCGTCGGCGTCTTCGAGGTCGCCACGCGCCGCCTCCGGTACCTCGACCCCTCCGTGAACCGCGACTCGAACCCGGCGTGGTCGCCCGACGGCGCGCGCCTCGCCTTCCTCCGCATCCCGAACGAGCGGCAGGCGCTGCCCTTCATGCCGCGCCGGAGCGCCCTTCCGTGGTCCATCCGCGTGGCCGACGCGGCGACGGGCGAGGCGCGCGAGGTATGGCGGGCGAAGGAAGGCGCGGGCAGCGCGTTCCGGGGCGTCTCCGCCGCCAACCAGATCTTCTGGGGCGCGGACGACCGCCTCGTCTTTCCGTGGGAAGGCGACGGGTGGACGCATCTCTATGCCGTCCCCGTGGCGGGCGGCGAGGCCGCGCTCCTGACCCCCGGCGCGTTCGAGGTCCAGTTCGTCTCCCTCACACCGGACCGCCGCGAGGTGCTCTTCTCCTCGAACCGGGACGACATCGACCGGCAGCACGTGTGGCGCGTGGCGGTCGCCGGCGGGCCGGCGGCGGCGGTCTCCTCGGGGCGCGGCATCGAGTGGGCGCCCGTGATGACGACCTCCGGCGCGATCCTCGCGCTCGCCTCCACCGGCACGCATCCCGCCCATCCCGCCCGCCTCGACGGCGGCGCGCGCCGGTGGCTCGTCCCCGACGCCATCCCCCCGGACTTCCCCTCCGACGCGCTCGTCGAACCCGAACAGGTCCTCTTCTCCGCCGCCGACGGCCTGACGATCCACGGACAGCTTTTCCTCCCGAAGCGTCACACGCCCGGCGAGCGGCATCCGGCGGTGCTCTTCTTCCACGGCGGCTCGCGCCGACAGATGCTCCTGGGCTTCCACCACCGCGGCTATTATCACAATGCGTATGCGATGAACCAGTACCTCGCGAGCCGGGGATTCGTCGTGCTTTCGGTCAATTACCGGAGCGGGATCGGGTACGGGATGGCGTTTCGGGAAGCGCTGAACTACGGCGCGCGCGGCGCGAGCGAGTTCAACGACGTGCTCGGGGCGGGCCTCTACCTCCGCAGCCGAGACGACGTGGACCCCGACCGCATCGGCCTGTGGGGCGGCTCGTACGGCGGTTACCTGACGGCCCTCGGCCTCGCCCGCGCCTCCGACCTCTTCGCCGCCGGCGTCGACCTCCACGGCGTGCACGACTGGAACGTGGTCATTCGCAACTTCGTCCCGTCGTACAACCCCGAAGCGCGCGAGGAAGCGGCCCGCCTCGCCTTCGAATCCTCGCCGATGGCTTCCGTCGACACGTGGCGCTCGCCGGTGCTCCTCATCCACGGCGACGACGACCGGAACGTGCCCTTCCGCGAGTCCGTCGACCTCGCCGAGTCGCTCCGGCGGCAGGGTGTGTATTTCGAACAACGGATCTTTCCCGACGAGGTGCACGGCTTCCTCCTCCATCGAAGCTGGCTCGCCGCCTACCGCGACGCCGCCGACTTCTTCGACCGGATGCTGAAATGACCCGGAAGGCGAGGCCGGTTCTTCTCCCCGCTTTCACGCGGAGCCGCCGTATCTTGGCTTTTTCCGAACCACCCGAAAGCCGTCCTTTCCCATAGCCCATGCCCGTTCCCACCGCTTTCCCCGCTCTCCGTCGCGCGATCGCGCGCGTGTGCCTCGCCGCCGTGACGCTTCTCGGCCTCGCCCGGTGCTCCGGTCCGAAGCCTGTCGCGCCGCCCGCCGAAGAAGCGCCGCCGCCGCCGCCGAGCGGCCCGGCGTACACGGCCCTCTACTTCGACGACGGCGGCCTCGTGGCGCACGACTACCGCACCGGCGCGACGACCACGCTCCTCGCCGGAGCGAAATATCTCGGTCCCGAGGCTCTCGCGCCGGACGGAACGCGCATGGCCGTCGGATATGCGGGCGAAGACGCGGCCCGTCTGGCGGTCGTCGTCCTCGATGCCGGCGAGGCGCGCGACGTCCACACCGCCGGCGCGAACGTAGTGTACAGCGCCGCATGGTCGCCGGACGGGACGGCGCTCGCCTTCGGTTTCTATGAAGCGCGGCGTTCGGCGGAGGGCGTCGAGGAGATGGGGCCGGGCGGCATCATGATCGCCGACGAGGCGGGCGTGCGGGATGTCGGATGCCGGGCCGCGCGGGCCGTGGAGACGTGGCTGCCCGAAGGCCACCTCGTCGTGCGCGATCAGCGAAAGTGGGACCGGCGGGCGCTGTACGTGGTCACCCCGGACGGATGCGCCGACGTCGCCAAAATCGACGCGCGTAAGATGCACGGGATCGCCTTTGCGCCGAACGGGCAGTGGATGGCCTACCTCGAACGCGGCCTCACGTACGTGCCCGAGCGGCGCGCCTACGAGGCCGACTCGACGCTCTTCGTGGCCGACGCCCACGGCGCGAACCCCCGCAAGGTCGCCGGCGGCGAGGTTCACCCGCGCCACGCAACCTGGTCCCCCGACGGCGCACAGCTCGCCTTCGACCGGCAGGCGAAAGGCCGCCCCGACGTCCGGCAGATCTATATTTACGACGTCGCCACGGGCAAGCACTCCGTGCTCACACCGAATGCAATGGTGAGCCAGACGAACTTCCGGTGGTCGCCCTCGGGCACGAACTTCGTGTTCGATCAGCGGCTCGGCCCCGCGACGTTCCAGAAGGTCGTCCGCATCTTCGGCGGCTACCGCGTAGTGGACGAGAGCGAGACGCCGGCGGGGCTTGCGAGGACGTGGGGCTGGCTCGACGACGAGCGGCTCGTCCTCCTCGACGGCGACGGCACGGCCCGCATCGTGAACGCCGCCGCCGAGACGTCCGAGACCCTTCCCGTGGGCCGACACCTCCTCTTCCTTCACGCCGAATAGCCCTTTCCCTCACGCCTCACGCCGAACCCCGAGCCATGACCCGAACCGCCCTCCTTCTTCTCGCCGCCTCTTTCGTGTGGACGACCGCCGCCGCGCAGCCCTCCGAGGACGAGCGCGCCGTCTCCGCCGTGCTCGACGCCCTCCACGACGCCGCCTCGAAGGCCGACTTCGACCGGTACTTCGGCCTCTTCGCCGAAGACGCCGTCTTCCTCGGCACCGACGCCACCGAGCGGTGGAGCGTGGCCGACTTCAAAGCGTACGCGAAGCCGATCTTCGAAGAGGGCCGGGGATGGACGTACACGCCCACCGAGCGGCACGTCTATCTCGCCCGCGACGGGCAGACGGCGTGGTTCGACGAGCGGCTCGAGAACGCAAACCTCGGCGAGACACGCGGCGCCGGCGTGCTCGTCAGGGAAGGCGGCGCGTGGAAGATCGCGCAGTACAACCTCACCATCCCCATCCCGAACGCCCTTGCCCGCGAGGTCGTCCGGATGATCCGGGCAATGAAGCAGTGACCCCATCCGCCCCCCTCGCTCCGAAAAAACCTCTTCCCGAATGCCGCCCATGGCCACGCTCGAAGACGCCATCGCACTCGCCGTGCGCGCGCATCGCGGACAGACGGACAAGGCCGGCGCGCCGTACGTGCTCCACGTCCTCCGCGTGATGCTCCGGATGCCGGACGAGGGTGCGATGACGGCCGCCGCGCTCCACGACGTGGTGGAGGACACGCCCCACACGCTCGACGACCTCCGCGCCGCCGGTTTCCCCGAAGCCGTCGTCGCCGCCGTCGATGCGCTGACGCGTCGGGAGGGCGAGACGTACGAGGCGTTCGTGCGCCGCGCCGGAAAGGACCCCGTCGCCCGCCTCGTCAAGCGCGCCGACCTCGAAGACAACATGGACCTCCGGCGCATCGCCCGGCCCACGGAGCAAGACCTCGCCCGCCTCCGGAAGTACCGGGCGGCGTGGGAGCTTTTGCGGGACTGACGCCCGGCCTCACGTCACCTTCACGCGACGGATCATCCGGTTGAAAAGGCCGGGGAAGAACCGCTTGACGTACACCGCGAGCGTCTCCTTGCCGCCGACGAGCACCTCGTCCCGTTCCTTTTCGACGGCGCGGATGATCGCCTCGGCGCACCGCTCGGGGGCGATGCCTTTCTTCTGCCCGGCGTCCATCCGTCCGTGCGTCGCGCCGTCGGCGGCGAGGGCGTTCCGGCTGATCTCCGTACGCACGTAGCCGGGGCACACGAGCGTCACGCGCACGCCCCGGTCCCACACCTCGGCCCGGAGGGCATCGAAGAAGCCGTGGAGGGCATGCTTCGACGCCGCATACGCGGACCGGCGCGGCGTGCTGAACTTGCCCACGAGGCTGCTCACGACGACGACGCGCCCTGCTCCGCGTTCGAGCATCGAGGGGAGAACGGCCTTCGTCAGTGCCACCGCGCCGAAGAAGTTGACCTCCATGATGCGCCGGATGACGTCCACATCCACGGCCTCGACGAGCGCCCGCTGGCTGACGCCCCCGTTGTTCACGAGCACGTCCACGGGGCCGATGGTTTCGCTCACCCGCGCCGCCGCGCCGGTGAGCGAGGCCGGGTCGGCGAGATCGAGCGGGACGACGTGGTGCGCCTCCGGACGGGCACAGGCCTCGCGGACGGCGCGGAGCCGCTCCTCCCGCCGCGCCGAGAGGATGAGCCGCGCCCCGCGGCGGCTGAGCGCATACGCCAGCGCCTCCCCGATGCCCGACGACGCGCCGGTGATCCATACGGTCTTTCCGCTTACGTTCATGGTCGTTTCGGTTGGGTTCGGGGACAAGATAAACGTTGAAGCACTGACGCGCCGGTCGGCTCGCGATGCTCGCCGTCATGTGCGCGCGGCGCGTCAGGATACCGCCTGGTAGGGCGCCCGGCCGTTCGCCCCCACAGCGCACATTTCCGTACCTTCCGTCGGAGACCACCAACGGAAGAAGACCCATGGACACGTACGAGGGCCTCGACGGGCTGAAGGCCTGGCGCGCTTCGGGGCGGACGTTCGCCTATCGCGGGCACACGATCTTCTACAAGGAAGGCGGGCGGGGCGAGGCGCTCGTGTGCCTCCACGGCTTCCCGACGGCCTCGTGGGACTGGCGCCGGCTGTGGCCCGAACTCACGCGGCGTTTCCGCGTGATCGCGCCCGACATGCTCGGGTTCGGCTTCTCCGCCAAGCCCGCCGGATACCGTTACAGCCTCATGGATCAGGCCACACTCATCGAAGCCCTCCTCGATCACCTCGGCGTCGCGTCCGTCCACGCGCTCGCCCACGACTACGGCGACACCGTGGCGCAGGAGCTGCTCGCGCGCCGGGACGAAGGCGCTTCCGGGCCGGCGCTCCGCTCGGTGTGCCTGCTCAACGGCGGTCTCTTTCCCGAAGCCATACGGCCTCGCCCCATCCAGCGGCTGCTCCGCAACCCCGTCCTCGGCCCGGTCCTCGGCCGCATGCTCACCGAGCGGCGCTTTCGGAAGAGCTTCCGCGCCGTCTTCGGCCCCGACACGCAGCCTTCGGACGAGGACCTCCGCGCGTTCTGGAGGCTCGTCTCGCACGACGGCGGCGCCCGCGTGGCCCACCGGATCATCCGGTACATGAACGAGCGTGAGCGGCATCGCGAGCGATGGACCGGCGCCCTCCGGCACACCCGGACGCCCCTCCGCCTGATCAACGGCCCCGAGGACCCCGTCTCCGGCGCGGCGATGGCGGAGCGTTTCCGCACGCTCGTCCCCGACGCCGACGTCGTCCTTCTCGAAGGCGTCGGCCATTACCCCCAGGTCGAAGCGCCCGGACGGGTGCTCGACGCCTTCCTCGCCTTCGTCGCGCGCGCCTCCGGCGAGCGCCCTCCGGCCGATTGAAACCCCGACCAACCTTCGAGCAACGCCATGACGAAAAGAATGACCATCACGACCGGCACGAAGTGGGAGCCGGTGGTCGGCTATGCGCGCGCGGTGCGCGTGGGGCCGCACGTGCACGTCTCCGGTACCACGGCCACCGCCGCCGACGGGAGCATCGTCGGCGCGGGAGACGCCTATGCCCAGACCGTGCAGATCCTCGCGAACATCGAGGCCGCGCTTCGGGCCGCCGGCGCGCGCATGGAACACGTCGTCCGCACCCGCATCTACGTGACCGACATCGACGCGTGGGAGGCGGTGGGCCGGGCGCACGGCGAGGTTTTCGCCGCGATCCGCCCCGCCACCTCCATGGTGGAGGTCTCCCGCCTCATCGACCCGGCGATGCTCGTCGAGATCGAGGCCGAGGCGTACGTGCCGGAGCCCTGAAAGCGCCGTACGAACCTCCTCTTCCACATGGCGTATATGTTTTTTGCATTACAAAATCCAACAAGAGGAACCCACGTGTCACAGGCAAAAAAGGGAGACGCCGTCGAGGTGCATTACACCGGCAAACTGGAAGACGGGACCGTATTTGATTCATCGTCGGGCCGCGATCCGTTGTCGTTCACGCTCGGCTCGGGGCAGGTCATTCCCGGGTTCGAGGGAGCGGTTGTCGGCATGGAGGAAGGTGAGACGCGGTCGCGCACGATCACTCCGGACGAGGGCTACGGCGCGCATCGTGAGGACCTCGTCGTTCCGATCCCGCGCAACCAGCTCCCGCCCGAGGCCAACCCCGAGGTCGGGCAGCGCCTCGAACTGCATCTCCGCGACGGCGGCGTCATCCAGGCGCTCGTGATCGCCGTCGATGAGAACAACGTCGTCATCGACGCCAACCACCCGCTTGCCGGCAAGACGCTCGTCTTCGAGATCGAACTGGTCAAGATCCTTTGAAACCCGGGCGGCGGCGGGAACCATCGTTTCCATCGCGCATTGGCTTCGCCCCGGAACCGGTTCGGGAGTTGACAGCGGAGGAAAAGCCTGCTATATTCAGCAAGTTTGTGCCAAAATTCGCCCCGGGCGAGGACGTCCCATACGATTTGCGCATGGCGCTTCGTTCCGCTTTTGGCAGGACCACGTTTTAGCCGGCGCCCCCCGATACCCCACCATAGTTTCACCCAGGATGTGGCGCACCGCATGGGTCGCGCGATTCCCTTCGCCGTCCCTGCGATGCGAGCCGGACGTGTCCCGGCGACATCGGATTGGCTAAAAATCGGTTTTGTATGTCAAAAAACCGCTACTATTACTACGACCGGGAGCAGTGCGCTTTCGTTGAGCACAAAGCGACGCGCAAGACCCTGTACGCGCAGATTGCGGGCGTAACGGTGGTTGCGCTCCTGCTGGCGGGCGTCTTCATCTGGGGCATCGACTATATGATCGAGACGCCGCAGGAGCTGGCGCTGAAGGCGGAGAACGAAGCGCTTCAGGAACAACTGGCCCGCGTCGACGAACGCATGGCGGAGTTCTCCAGCGAGCTCGAAAAGCTCTCGCAGACGGACCAGAATCTGTACCGCTCCCTGCTCGAGGCCGAGCCGATTTCCGAGGACATACGTCAGGTCGGTGTCGGCGGCGTGGATGCTTACGAGGAGTACAGCCGCTTCTCGAGCACCACCTCGTCGCTGCTTCGGCAGACGTCCGAGCAGATCGACCGGCTGGAGCGGAAGCTCGGGCTTCAGAATGCGAGCTATCGTGAACTGGTGCAGCTGGCCAAAGAACACGAGGTCCGCATGGCCGAGATGCCCGCCATCCTTCCGACCGACGGCCCCCTCGTCTCGGGCTACGGGATGCGTTTTCACCCGATCCTTCGCGTTCGGCGCATGCACTACGGCATCGACCTTCACGTGCCGCGCGGCACCCCGGTGGTCGCCACCGGCGACGGCGTGATCGAGAAAGCGGGCAAGGGCTCCGGCTTCGGCAACTACGTGAAGGTGAAGCATCCGTCGCTCGGATACACCACGCTCTACGCGCACCTCTCCCGCATCCCCCGCCACATTCGCAGGGGGCGCAAGGTCAAGCGCGGGGAGTTGATCGGCTACAGCGGCAACACGGGGCTCTCCAACGCGCCGCACCTGCACTACGAAGTGCACGACGCCACCGGCCGCGCCATTAACCCGATCTTCTTCTTTGCGCCCAGCATGACGCCGTCCGAGTACAAAAAACTGCGGGAAGCGGCGGAACAAGCCACTATCTCGTTCGACTAATCTACAGATCTTCTCACGTCATTCATCCGGTGTGCCGGAGCGTATGAGCACGACGAGCCGGGCCGGCCTTGGTCCTCTCCGGCCGTCTGAGGATTCGGCAACGGGCGCTTGCTTTTGTCCAATCGACGCGCTATAGTGCTCCCCTCACGGTTAGGGCCCCCTGTGCTCATCCGCTGCTTGCACCTTGCCACGAAACATTATGTACTGGACGCTGGAACTTGCCTCGTACCTGGAAGACGCACCCTGGCCGGCGACACGGGACGAGCTTCTGGACTATGCGGAGCGGACCGGGGCTCCTTTCGAAGTGCTCGAAAACCTGAGGGCGATCGAGGACGATGGTGAGCCCTACGAAAGCATCGAGGAAATATGGCCGGACTATCCCACGGCCGACGACGATTTCTACTACGAGGACGAATAGTCTTCCCCGGCCAGGGGGTCCGGAGCGCTGCCGGCCCCGTCGTGAGGCCCTCGTCGTCCGGAACCGGCCTTCCGCACGTTTCTCCCGACCCGCGCCTCCGGTTCTTCGCGCTGAACCTGTTGCTGGGCCTCTTGCTCTTCTCGACAAGCGCTTTCGCCCGGCAGGCCGACGTCTCCGAAGCGTCCCTCGTCTCCGAAGCGCCCATCGTCTCCGAAGTCCGCTTTGCCGGACATCCGTTCTTCTCCGACGAGACGCTGCGCCTGCACATCCGAACGCGCGCCAATCGCCGTTTCCTCGGCATCCCCGGCGCCAACTGGTGGCTGTGGCTCTACCGCTTCGGGGACACCATCGGCGGCGGCATCGGGCGGGCGCTCAAGGCCACCGGCGAACCTCCCGCCTTCCTCGACTCGACCGTGGTGGCGGCGGACGTGGAGCGCCTCCGGCTGTTCTATGCCCGTGAGGGTTTTCAAAAGGCATCCGTGGAAGCCCGCATCGAACCCGTCGGGCCGAGCGACCGCGTTCGGGTCGTCTTCGTCATCGAGGCGGGCACGCCCACGTTCGTGCGCGAGGTCCGATACGACGGCGTGGACGCGCTCGAAGCCGAACAGAAGCTCCGGCTCACGCGCGGCACGCTCCTCCGCCACGAGCGCATCGACGAGGACGATCCCCTGCGTTTCAGGGCCCGAGATCAGCGCTATTCCGCCCCCACCCTGCTCGAAGAGGGCCGGCGGCTGCTCGCTTTCCTCCACCGCGAGGGCTATGCCGCCGCCACACGCGACTCCATCCACGCCATCGTCGTGCCGGTGCGGGCCGACTCGTTCGACGTCATCTTCCGCCTCCGACCGGGGCCGCGTTATCGGTTTGGAGACGTGCACTTCGCCGTGACCGGGCCGCAGCCCGAAGCGCCCCTGCGCCGCGACACGCTCGCCACGCCGCCGCCCGAGGAAGGCGTCGCCGGGGGACGCATTACCCTGGAGATCGAAGGGGAAGCCCACCTCGACGACGACCTGCTGCTCCGCGCACTCCGGTTCACTCCCGGAACGTGGTACAATCAGGACGAGTTGCTCGCCACGAAGCGCCGCCTCGACGCCACCGGCGTTTTCGCCTTCACCGACATCCTCTCCCAGCCCGAGGACACGGTGCGTGTGCCGCCCGACAACGCCCCGCGGCTGCCCCACCGCATCGAAGCGCGCACGCGGCGACGGCATCAGATCCGGCTCGAAACGTTCATGATCCAGCGCAGCGGCGCGCTCGCCGACGCCGACAACGAGCTCGGCGCGGGCGTCGGCGTCACGTACGAGAACCTCAACCTCTTCGGCGGCGGCGAATCGTTCCGCTTCCGCATGACCGGCTCGCTTGCCGCCGACCTCGACGCCAAGTTCGGCGTCACTTCGTCCCAGTGGGAGGTAACCACGGCGCTCACGTATCCCTATCTGATCGCACCTTTCCACGCGCTCGACGACCTGTTCCACCTCTTCGAGACGCGCACGCAACTCTCGCTGAGCCTGCTCGCGGCCCGGCGCGACGCCCTGCGCCTCGTCTTGCGCGGGCGCGGATCGGCGCGTTTCCGCCTGGAGATGCGGCACACCCCCACCGTCTCCTCGTTCATCGACTTGCTCGACCTCTCGCTCAACAACCCCGACACGCTCAGCGGCTTTCGGGAAGCCTTCCTCGACGACGTGCTCCGCTCGATCCCCGACACGGTTCAGCAGGCCCAGATCATCGAGGATTACACGCAGCCGCAGATCAACAACGCGCTTCGCTACACCCTGCGTTCGGCCCGCCTGAACCCGCTCACCCGCGACGCCGGCTACAGCTATGAAGCCGCCTTCGAGATCGGCGGCAACCTGCCCTACCTGCTCGACCGCTTCATCTTCTCTCCCGACAGCCTCGAAGGCGCGGTCCCCGGCCTGCCTTTCTTCGGCGGAGGACGCTCGGGCAACCGGCTGATTTACCGTCAATACCTTCGCTTCGTCGGAGACGTGCGGCAGTACCGTCCCGTCCGCCGCCACTCGGTGCTGGCGTGGAAGTTCATCGTCGGCGTGGCGCACCCGACCGGACGCGCCAACATCATCCCCTTCGACCGGCGGTTTTACAGCGGCGGGGCCGCCGGCGTGCGCGGCTGGCGGCTCCGCGAACTCGGCCCCGGCACGGTCACGTTCACCGGCCGGGACAGCCCCAACAACGGCGCTCCCAACATCCTCGGCGGCGACATCAAGCTGGAGACGAGCATCGAATGGCGCAACACGTTTCTGAGCAACGTGTTGAAGGCGAACTGGATCGCGGCGTTCTTCACCGACGCGGGCAACGTCTGGTTCGGCCCGCGCAATCCCGGCGCTCGCGAGGGCCGCTTTCGCTTCGACTCTTTTTACCGCGAACTCGGCGTCGGATCCGGGATCGGGTTGCGCGTCGCGTGGGAATACCTCATCCTCCGGCTCGACCTGGCCGTGAAGGTGCACGACCCGGTGCGGCAGGGCGAACTGCTGCCGGACGGACTGCGCAACCCGCTCCTCCATTTCGGCATCGGACACGCCTTCTGAGCAATGCCGAACGGGCCGGGGCCGGGAAGAATCGGCGAAGCATGGAACCGAGGCGCCGCCCTCATGCTTCCAGCCTCTGCCGCCCTCCCGAGCGAGCGCCTCGCCTTCACCGAGTGGTTTTTATATTCTTCCCGAACCATGACGGCGCCCAACCTTGCGACTTGCCCCGGGGGAGCGCGCAAAAACACTCCAGAGCCTGCCTCAGCCAACGATCCACGGACCTGCTCATGACTACGGCGCGAAACGTCTCCGGCCTCGCGCGGGCGTTCTACCGGCGCTTGTTCCGGCGAGAGGAAGACGCACAGCTTCGAAGCATCGTCGAAACCCTTCAGGAATCGCCCGTCTTCCAAACGCTGGCGCGCGGCGACCTGCGCGAGCTGGCCGAAGCCATGCACGTGCGCACCTATAAACGCGACGAGTTTCTGTACTACGAACAGGACCCGGGCCTCGGCCTGTACGTGGTGCAGCGCGGACGCGTGCGGCTCTTCACCGAAGACGAGGCGGGCGTCATCTTCGAACTGCGTCAGGTGGGCGAGCGCGAGATCTTCGGCGAGGTCTCGCTCTTCGGCTCGGGCGACCTTCGGCGCATGGAGACGGCGCAGGCCCTCACCGAAACGCGCGTGCTCGGCTTCTTCAGCCCGGACCTCAAGACGATGCTCCGCCGCACGCCGAAGACCGCCGCCGCCGTGACGATGGCCCTTGCCCGGTATCTGGCGCTCCGGCAGGTGGAGACGGTGCGGCTCCTTGCCGAACGACAGGGCAAAGCGGCGGCCATGCGCCTGCTCAACGGCGCGAACCCCCCCCCCCCCCCCCCC
>JALSSK010000004.1 GCA_026984335.1 Rhodothermales bacterium | reverse complement strand
GGTTTTCCCGGCGGTATTGTTCTGCGACGGCGTCGGCCTCTTCGGGGGTGGGCCGTGAGGCGACGATCCACGTGTATTCCCGGCCCGTGGAGGCGTCCGCCGGACGGGCAGGTGGAGGCTCCGGCGCTCCGGCGTGCGGCTCAGGCGTTGTCCCGGCGTCCTTCGGGGCGGCGGCGTCGCGCCACAGCATGGAGGGGGCGAAGCGGAAGGGCCAGGCGTCACCGGGCGCCCGGGCAGGGAGCGAACGGCGGGCCGCCCGAAGCGCCCGCCGCGTGGCGTGCCGACCGAGGCCGACGCGGTAGACCGGCCGGCCGCCGACCTCCGCTCGGAGGATGAGCACGGGGAGGTTTCCCCGGCGGTATTGTTCTGCGACGGCGTCGGCCTCTTCGGGGGTGGGCCGTGAGGCGACGATCCACGTGTATTCCCGGCCCGTGGAGGCGTCCGCCGGACGGGTCGACGCGGTTGCCACCGGAGTCGGAGGCTGCGTGGCGGCCTCCGCTCGGGCCCTCTTCGGCGTCCCGACAAGCGACTGCGAAGGGGCGCTCGACGGCGCGGCGGCGGTCGTGTCCTCGGCGAGATAGGCGACGAGGTCGGGGCTGAGCCCGTCTTCGGCCTCATGCACGGCGAGGAGTTCGTCTCGCATGCGTCCGTTCATCTCTTTGACCTCCTTCCGGCGCATGTGCGAGAGCAACAGCGCGTGGTCGTCGCGGTTCGGGAGGAGGTAGACGCGGTAGACCGACGCGCCCGCATAGAGGAGGTAGTTGTCCGCGTTGAGTTCGACGACGCGCCATCCGGCCCGCTTCATCTCGCCCAGCACCTGCTGAATGCGGGAGAGCGCCTGCATGCGCGAGTCGTGCGTGACGAGCACGTCGGTGGCGGTGATCACGCCGTCGACCAGGTAGTAGCCGAAGGTCATACGGCCGTCGCCGCCCCGGTAAAACCACATCTCACCCTCGTCGTCGGCCTTCGTGTGGAACGGCTCGCCGAGCCGCTCGCGGAGCATCTCGCCCGGCATGCCGATCTTGCCCGTCTGTGCACGCGCCGGGGGGACGAGCATGAAGGTGAGAAGCAGGAGAAAGCCAATGCGCATGATGCGGACCGTGCTGAAAAAAACCGAATGATAGGGTTTCCTCGTCTGTATCGCCTTTTTGTTTCAGGGAATAAGCGGTGGATTCGTTCGAAAGCGTTCAGGGGTTCTGTCATAACGCAGGGTGGGCCCTTGTCAATACAAAACAGCTTTTCGTTCAATGGGCGGCCCGGGGGACCCCCTCCCTCCTTCGGAGGACTCCCCCTTGGCAAGGGGGAGGGTTATGGGGTTGAGAGGCGGCGTCACATGCAGGCCTTGGAGATTCCTCCCCATTATGAAGGGGAGGTGGCCCCGGCGGGGTCGGCGGGGTATGGTCTGTTTGCAGGAGCGACCGGGGACCCCCTCCCTCCTTCGGAGGACTCCCCCTTGGCAAGGGGGAGGGTTATGGGGTTGAGAGGAGGCGGCGTCGGAGGCGGTTCGTGAAAGGCCCTGGAGATTCCTCCCCATTATGAAGGGGGGAGGCCCCGGAGGGGTTCCGCATGAGTTTGCAGGAGCGATCGGGGAATCCCCTCCCTCCTTCGGAGGACTCCCCCTTGAGAAGAGAGGGCGTTATGGATCTTGACAAGGGGGAGGGTTATGGGGTTGAGGAGTTGGCGTCGGAGGCGGCGACCGGTGTTTCGCCCTCGCGCTTCCGAACAAGGTCGCCAGAGGCCCGCCCCTTCACTCGTCCGACGAGGGGGCATCGTCGTCGGTCATCTCCGGGACGATCACGGCGGGGATGCCGAGGCTTTCAAACATCGCATTGAACGCCGCCACGTCCTCGGCGAGGATGCGCGTCATCTCGGCGCGGCGCTCGGTCCATTCTGCCATCAGGTCGGCGAACCGGGCGCGGGCGCCCTGCGTCACCGGCGGCCCGGCTCCGTCGATGAGGTTCATGAGGTTGAGGAACTGCGCGTTGAGCCGGTTTGGGAAGTTGATCACGTCCTGGAACGTCTGCTGCTTCGGCTGCACGAGCGTCTCCTCCCACGCCGTGATTGCCGTTTTCACCGTGTCGCCGAGGGCGGCGAGGGTGTCGGCTTCGGCGTGGTCGCTGGTCAACTCCACGAGCGCGTTCACCTGATCGCGCACCTTCCGCATGCGGATGACGGCCCGGTGGATCGTGTCCACGGCCTCCCGGATGTCGTCGAGGACGGCGGTCATTTCGCGCCACTGTTCGGGCGTCGTCGCCACGCGCGGGTCGGCGCGCACCTCGAAGGCCTGCGCGAGCGTGTCGCCGTCGACGATGAGGCGGGCCGTGTACGCGCCCGGCGCCACGCGCGGCCCGGCGAGGTTGCCGAAGGTGAACAGCCCCGGCACCCTTGTGACGGCCTCGCGGCGGAAGTCCCACACGTACCGGTTCATGCCCGGCTTCGTCGTCAGTCCGGCCGGCGGCGCGGGGCCGCCCGGACGCGGAGCCGATGCGCCGCCGCCCTTCTTCGGCTCGACGGTGCGGATCACCTCGTCGCCGTCGAGGATCTCGAGCGTCACGGCCACCGCGCCGGAGTCGGGCGCTTCGGGGAGGACGTAATAGAGGATCACGCCGTTGGGCGGGTTCTGTCCCTGTCCCGGGATCTTCGGGTTCGAGCCGCCCGTGCGGTAGGCGGGGCGCGGGGCGAAGAGGTAGGCGTCCGCCCCGGCCACGGCGTCGTCGATCTGATGGAGCGGCGTCAGGTCGTCGAGGATCCAGAAGGCCCGTCCCTGTGTGGCGGCGACGAGGTCGTCATTCCGGATGGTGAGGTCCGTGATCGGGACGACGGGCAGGTTGCGCTGGAACGGTTGCCAGTGTTCGCCGTCGTCGAACGAGATGAAGAGGCCGAGCTCCGTTCCGGCGTAGAGCAGCCCTTTACGCCCCGGGTCCTCCCGCACGACGCGCACCCACGCCTCATCCGGGAGGCCGTCGACGAGCCGTTCCCAGTGCCGTCCATAGTCCGTCGTGCGGAAGACGTGCGGCGTATAGTCGCCGAACTTGTACTTCGAGACGGCGAGGTAGGCGGTGGCGGGGTCGTGCGGGGAGATCTCGATGGCGTTGATGAGCGCCTCGCCGATGCCCTCCGGCGTCACGTTCGTCCACGTCCGCCCTTCGTCGCGGGTGAGATGGACGAGCCCGTCGTCCGTGCCGGCCCATATCGTGCCCGCCTCGTGCGGCGAGACGGCGAGGTAAAAGATGGTGTTGTACGTCTCGGCCCCCGCCGCCTCGTTCGTGATCGGCGCGCCGCCCTTGCCCTGCTTCTCCGGCTCGTTCCGCGTCAGGTCCGGGCTGATCTCCGTCCAGCTCTGCCCCCGGTCCTCGGATTTCAAAACGACGTTCCCCGCGTGATAGATGACGTTCGGGTTGTGGGGCGAGACGACGATGGGCGCGTTCCAGTTGAAGCGGTATTTGAGGTCTTTCGGGTCCGAGCCGAGGCCGAGGTACGGATACGCCATCACGTTCCGGGTCAACTGCGTCTCGGAGTCGTACTCGGTGATGATGCCCTGATAACATCCGGCATAGACGAAGCGGGGGTTGTCGGGGTCGAAGGCGGGGAAGGCGCTCTCGCACCCGCCGACGCCGTGCCAGTCCTCCCGCCCGATGCCGTTGTCCATCGTCCGGCTCGCGATGGAGACGGACGAGTTGTCCTGTTGCCCGCCGTAGACCCGGTACGGGAAGCGGTTGTCCGTGATGACCCGGTAAAACTGCGCCGTCGGCTGGTTCGCCTGCGTGGACCACGTCCGCCCGGCATTGAACGAGACGTTCGCGCCGCCGTCGTTGCAGTTGATCATCGCGCGGTTGTCGTGCGGGTTGATCCAGAGGCAGTGGTTGTCGCCGTGCGGGGTGCGGACGGTCCGGAACGTGCGCCCGCCGTCGACGGAGCGGAGGAGGGGGGCGTTCATCACGTAGACCGTCTCGGCGTCGAGCGGGTCGGCGGTGACGGCGGTATAGTACCACGCCCGCGCGCGGAGGAGGCGGTCCTTGTTGACGCGCGTCCACGTCTTCCCGGCGTCGTCCGAGCGATAAAGGCCGCCCTCGTCGGCTTCGATGATGGCCCACACGCGCTCCGGGTTGGCGGGCGAGACGGCCACGCCGACCTTGCCCATCATCTCCGGCAGTCCTTTCGTGAGGCGCGTCCACGTCTCGCCGCCGTCGGTCGATTTGAAGAGCCCGCTGCCCTTGCCGCCGCTGACGATCTGCCACGGCTTGCGCTGGTGCGTCCAGAAGGCGGCGTAGAGGATGCGCGGGTTCGTCGGGTCCATGCTGAGGTCGCTCGCGCCCGTGCCCTCGTCCACGTGGAGGACGAGCGTCCACGTCTTGCCGCCGTCGTTGGAGCGGTAGATGCCGCGCTCGGGGGTGGGCTTCCACTGGTTGCCCTGCGCGGACACGAAGACGAGGTCGGGGTTGTCCGGATGCACCTGGATCCGCGAGATCTGCCGCGTCTTTTCGAGGCCGAGGTGGGTCCACGTCTTGCCCGCGTCGGTGGATCGATAGACGCCGTCGCCGTGGGAGGAGGTGACGCCCCGGACGGGCGCCTCGCCCATGCCCACGTAGACCACGTTCGGATCGGACGGCGCCACGGCGATCGCGCCGACGGAGCCGGTCCCGAAGAAGCCGTCGGAGACGTTCTTCCACGTCGTGCCGCCGTCGGTCGTCTTCCACACGCCGCCGCCGGTGGAGCCCATGTAGAACGTCCGGGGCTCGCTCGGCACGCCCGCCACCGCCACGGAGCGCCCGCCGCGATACGGGCCGATGTTGCGCCACTCCATCGCCTGATACAGCCCCGGATCGACGGGGTATTCGTCCGCCGCATCCTGGGCGAAGACGAGGGCGGGGAGCAGCGCGAGGGCAAGGAGGGTCGTCAGGGCAAAGCGGGGCATCGGCATGAGGGGGCTCGGGTGTGGGGAAGCGGGGAAACGCCGGGCTGCCTGCCGCTTGGGCCGGCAGGGCGCCGGTCCCAAAATCCGGCGTTTCACGGACAAAGGCAAAACCTGCGGAAAGGTGGACTTATGGCGCGGGCCCGGGCGATCTTGCTTTGCGCCGGCATCCCGGGTATACTGGCATGTAGACATTCACGCGGTTCGCGCCTGGTTCGAGGGTCGACGGGCGGCATCTGCAAACTTTTGGAGAGATCAACCATGAAGACGAAAGCCACGCTGTCGCTTGCAATACTGTTTGTCGCATCCCTGGGGTGTGCCCCGTCCGAGTCGGGCGAAACGGATATGGTTGCGCAAGAAGTGTCGAATGCGGCGGAAGCGCCGGAGTACTTCCTTTTGCGACCTGAGGTCGAGAAGGCTTACGGATACGCGCATGCAGTGAGGATCGGCGATGACCTCAAAGTCTCAGGCGCCGTGAGCATGGATGATGGGGGCAACCCTATCGCCGTCGGTGATATGGAACAGCAGATGAAGAATGCCTACTCGGATCTGGGCAAGGTCTTGAAACACTACGGCTTCAGCTTTGATGATGTGATCGTGGAGAACGTTTTTACAACCGATATGGCGAAGTTTCTCGAGGTCGCGGGGTATCGCAATACGATCTACACAAAACAGTTTCCGACCGGATCGTGGCTTGAGGTCAAAGGGCTTGCGCTCCCCGAGTTTATGGTAGAAATAGAACTGGAGGCGCATAGGTCCAGGTAAACCGTTGGGGCGCCTTGCCCACCACGGCCGCCTCACGGGGCGGTCAAGCCGGTGATCGGCCCCGGCCGGACGCCGGGTATCCCGCGCGGCACTCTCCATCGCTTCGACAACAACGGCGACGTCAAGGGGTTCTGTGCGGTTACCCCGACCGGTCCGGGCCCGGAGTTCTTCCGTGAGGCTGCCGCCATCTACGCGGAGGCGGTCGCCGGTCCGCCGGCGAGCGTGAAAAGCTGGACC
>JALSSK010000003.1 GCA_026984335.1 Rhodothermales bacterium | reverse complement strand
CCATCGGGGGCGGCACGGACATCGCCATCGAGGCGAGCGACGTCACGCTCATGCGCGGCGACCTCATGGCGGCGGTCGATGCCTTTCGGCTCTCCCGGCGCGCCATGCGCACGATCCGGCAGAACCTTTTCTTCGCCTTCATCTATAACGTGATTCTCATTCCGGTGGCCGCGGGCGCGCTCTATCCGACGCTCGGCCTTCTGCTCAGTCCGATGATTGCCTCCGGCGCGATGGCGATGTCGAGCGTCTCGGTGGTGACGAACAGCCTCCGGCTCCGGAGTTTCGGACGCAAGAAGCACAAATAACCGTTATTGCAATGAAAGAAACCCTGAAAATCAGTGGCATGAGCTGTCATCACTGCGTGCGCGCCGTCGAAGAAGCGCTCAGCGGCATAGACGGCGTCGAAGTGACGCGCGTGGTGATCGGGGAAGCAGACGTCTCATACGACCCCGAAAAGGTCGATCGCACGCAGCTCGTAGAGGCCGTCGCGGAAGAGGGATACACCGTCGAAGGCTGATCGGGAGGTTTCAGCTCACGCGCCTGGAAACGGGGTCCGGCCCGGTTTTCCGGGCGAGTTGCAGGCTCCGGTGGAGGATCTCCTTGCTGAGCGCCCAGTAGCTCTCGGCGATGCGGGGGTCGTGGGCGTATTCGAAGATCGACTGCGCCTGCTCCGGCGCTTCGGCGGCCTCGATGTGAAAAGGGATCTCCGAAAGCATCACCCGGTCCCGGAAATGCTTGCGGAGGTACGTCACGCGCTCGAACGTGGACGGGTCCCGGTAATCGACCATCGAGAGGACGATGCCGAGGAGCGGCGGGAACGGGTGCTCGGCATCCTGCAGACGTTGCAAGGTGCGAAAGAGGTTGCCCATGCCCTCGATGGCCAGGTGATGGGGCAGGAGCGGGATGACGTACGCATCCGAGGCCAGCAGCGCGTTGTGCGAGAAGATCGTGAACGTAGGCGCGCAGTCGATGAAGATGAAGCCGTACCTCTGGCGCAACGGCGCAAGCGCTTCCCGGAGGCGCAGCGGAGCGCCGGGGAGGTTGGCGAGTCGCTTCATCCCCTGGATCATCTCGATCCCGCCGGAGATGAGGTCGAGTCCCGGCACTGCGGTCGTGCGGACGGCCGCTCGCACGTCGCCACCGTCGCAGAGCACCCGCACGAGTGAGGCGGCGTCTTCGGAAGCGACGTCTTCGGAAGCGGCGTCTTCGGAAGCGGCGTCTTCGGAAGCGGCGTCTTCGGAAGCGGGTTGGAGCGAGAGCGAGGCCGAACCCTGGCTGTCGAGGTCGATGAGGAGCACGCGCGTCCGCAGGGAGAGGGCGGCGGCAAGGTTGACGGCGAGGGTCGTCTTCCCCACGCCGCCCTTGTTGTTGATGAGCGATAAGACCGTCGGTGGCGGAAGGGTCGGGCGGGCAGGGATCGGGGCGGGATCGGAGGCGCCTTTCGCATACCGATAACGAGGCGCGGGACGTTCCCGTCCGAGGAGGTTCTTGAGCTGGAGGAATCGCTTCATGCGGCGCGGGCTCACGTTATTTCGGTGCCGCCCTCTATCTACGGAAAAATCCTGAAAAATAGGAGTCCGATACGAAGACGCCCCCCTTTCCCTGTCCCGGCGCTCGCGCTCCCAACGTTTTTTTGCGCAGCCCGCGCATCGATGAGACGCGTTTCATCTCCGAAACGGGCGTCGAAAGCAAGTCATCCCCGCACGACGCTTCGAGACCGAGTCATCGACGAGCCCCGGCTCTCCGGCTGCGCGGAACAGACCGGGCAGGGGGAAGCGAAAGAGGGCCGCCCTGTGAAGATCAGGCGGGAGGGGCTTCGGAGCCTGCGCGGAGGGCTTCGAGCATCTCTTCCACGCTCGTGAACTTGACGCGGGGTCGGCCCACGGCCTTGCCGCGTTCGATCTCCAGGGCGTCGAGGCGTTTCCAGTCCTCGAACGTGACGAAGTCGGGCTGATGCGTGCGAACGAGCTGTTCGGCGGCTTCGGCGGTTGGCTCCTCCGGTTCCCAATGGCGTCCGGCCTTCACGTCTTCGAGCAGCTTTTCGACCGTCTCGACGGCGTCCGCCTTGTTCGTGCCGATGACGCCGGTGGGGCCTCGCTTGATCCATCCCGCCGCATAGAGGCCCGTCACGGGCGAGTGCGTCTCCGGGTCGATGACGCGGCCCGCTTCGTTCAGGATGACGCCCCACCGGTCATGGAACGGGACGCCGGGGAGGGCCACGCCCCGGTACCCTACGGAGCGGAAAAGCAGCTCCACGGGCAACTCCTCGAAGACGCCGGTGGGCCGGGGCCGGAGCCTTCCGTCGTCAGCCTTGTACAACTCGTTTCGCACGAGCTTGACCCCCGAGACGTGCCCGGTATCGTCTCCGTGCACTTCGACCGGGGAGACTAGAAAACGGATCGTGAGGAGCCGGGATTTCCCGGTGCGGGGACGATGCGCCCACTCCTGAATGAGGGCGACCTTCTTGAGTTTGTCGCGCGCGCCTTCGGCTTCGAGTTCTGCCTTGCTGAGCGGGTCGAGTTCGGCTTCTTCCGGCGGCACGTACACGTCGGCGTCGGGCATCTCGCCGAGCTCTTTCGCCTCGGGAAAGGTGAACGCCGCCTGAGCGGGACCCCGTCGCCCGAGCATGAAGACCTCCTTGACGCGGCTCTTCCGGAGGGCATCGAGCGCATAGTCGGCGATGTCGGTCTTTTCGAGTTCCTCCGGCGTGCGGCACAGGATGCGCGCCACGTCGACGGCTACGTTGCCCACACCCACGATGGCTACGCGCTCCCGGGTAAGGTCGAACGTCAGGTCGCGATACTCGGGATGGCCGTTGTACCAGGCCACGAACTCGGTGGCGGAATGGCTGCCGTCGAGATCCTCTCCGGGGATGTTGAGATGACGGTCCACCTGCGCGCCGGTCGTGAAGATGACGGCGTGATAGTGCTTCCGGAGGTCGTCGAGCAAGACATCCTTTCCGAACTCCACGTTCCCGAAGAAGCGGAAGCCGGGCCTTTTCGCGGTCTTCTCATAGATCCGGGTGACGTTCTTGATCTTCGGATGATCGGGAGCGACGCCGTAGCGCACAAGCCCGAAGGGGGTCGGGAGCTTGTCGAAGAGGTCCACCTCGACGGTCAGGTCGGGCTGTTTGAGAAGGTGTTCGGCGGCGTAAAAGCCTGCCGGGCCCGCGCCGATGATGGCCACGCGCAGGGGATGGGAAGGGGTGCCTACTGCGCTCATGCGATTCGTGCGTCTGGTGAGAAAGGAGGGGAGCCTCCCCGCGATTCGGGAAAAGACGCCCCAAAGGTATCAAAGCCCGGCCCCGACGGCAAGTGGGGGAACTTTGATTCGGAGCGTCAGGGCTTGTCCGATCCTTCATGCCGGAGAAAGAGCGCTCGTTTCCTCCCCGCTCCATCGCCGCCTCACGGTAAGGATTCAGAAACCCGGACGCGGCTTGTGGGTATTCTCGGGTGTTCCGGCCTCTCCAGGCGCCCTTCCAACGCATCGCCGCCGCCCTTGCCCTTCGATACGACCCACCCGGTGGATCATCCTCTTTCCCGATAGCCAACCGAAACGATCTTCGTTTTGCGGCGAACTATGGCTGTGCGTTGCGTCGTTCTCTTGCTTCTGCTCTACGTTGGCGTCTGTTCCGACGGCGCATTCGGACAGACTCCCGGCGGCGGCTTTCGCGATGACGGCCTCCGGCGGGACACGCTCGCCGCACAGCCTACCTCCCCATACGTGATCGCGCCGTTCGTCTTGCCCGGCTCGGTGACGGTGCGTCTCGACGGACGCACGCTCGCGCCCGACGAATATCGATTGGATCATCGCACGGGAGAACTCTGGCTCCTCGCTCCCGTGTCCGGTCCCGAGAGCAGGCTCGTCGTCACGTACCGGACGCTCCCGTTCGCGTTCAAGGACGTGTATCGACGCCGGAGCATCACGCGTCTCGACCGCGTCGACTCGACGGGAGCGGTGGCCGTCGTGCGGGAAGAGCGGCGGCCCGTAGGCGGTGCGGATCCGTTCGCCGGGCTTCGGCTGCAAAGGAGCGGCTCCATCACGCGCGGCATCCTCGCCGGAAACAATCGGGATGCGACGGTCGAGTCGGGACTGCGTCTCCAGCTTGCGGGCGAGATCGTGGAGGGCGTCACCGTTCAGGCCGTGCTCTCGGACAAAAACACGCCCATCCTTCCCGAGGGCACCACACAACGGCTGAACGAGTTCGACAAGGTCTTCATCGAGGTCCAGGCGCGAAGGGGCAAGGCGCAACTCGGCGACTTCGACCTTGCCTTCCGCGGGAGCGAGTTCGCCCGGCTCTCCCGAAAGCTTCAGGGCGTGAGTGTGAGCGGCACGCTGCCGGCCTTCACGCGAGCCTTCGGCGGCGGTGCGGTCACGGCGGCGGGCGCGACGGCGCGCGGCATCTTCCGCTCGCAGGACGTCTCGCCCATCGACGGCATTCAGGGGCCGTACCGGCTCGAAGGACAGAACGGCGAGCGCTTCATCATCGTCGTGCCCGGCTCGGAGATCGTCTACCTCGACGGGCGCAGGCTCACCCGCGGCGAGACGAACGACTACACCATCGACTATGCCACGGGCGAAGTGACGTTTTCCCCGCGCAACCTCATCACGTCCGACCGCCGGATCACGATCGAGTTTCAGTACACGACGAATCAGTTCACCCGGACGCTCGTCGGTTCGAACGTGGATCTCTCGTTCTGGCCCGGGCGCGAGGGGGCGGCCCGCGCCCGTCTCGGCGCGACGTTCATCCGGGAGGCAGACAGTCGTCGGTTCGAGGAGGAGTTCGGGTTCACGAGCGAGGACTCGATGCGCGTGGCCCGCGCCGGAGACGGTCCGGCGACGAGCTCCGGGGCCGAGCGTGTGGTCTTCGATCCCGAGGCGACGTTCGTGCAGTACGTGCGAGAGGCGCGCACCGGCCCGGACGGCTCCGTCGACACCGTCTTCGTCGCTCTCGAGAATGCGCCGCCGGATACGGTGGCCATCTACCGCGTGCGCTTCACGCGGGTGGGCGTGGGGAACGGGCGCTACGTTCGCGTCGGACGATCGGTCAACGGCATCCTGTACGAATACCGGGGGCCGGGACTCGGCGAATACGAACCGGTGCGTCTGCTTCCGAAGCCCAAACAGCAACGCCTCTTTGACCTTCGCGGGGGCTTCGAACCGATCCGGGGCGTCGAGGTGTACGGCGAGTGGGCAAACTCGCTCAACGATCTCAACCGCCTCTCGAACCTCGACGCCGAGGACGACGTGGACGACGCCTACCTGGCGGGCGTACGTCTCCAACCGACGCCGCTGATTTTCGGCGACCATGACCTCGGAAAGATTTCGGCTGCTTTCCGCCGCCGCGTCACCGGGGCCTTCTTCGTCTCCTTCGACCGCACGCGCCCCGTCGAGTTCGGGCGGAAGTGGAACCTCCTCACGCGCACGGTCGACGCCACCGGGGGCGCGCGCGACAGCGGCGACGAGCGGGTGGACGAAGGAGAGATCCGATACGATCCGACGCCGCAGTCTTCGTTTCGGGGCGCGTGGGGCCGCATCACCCTCGGCGACACCTTCACCGGTGTGCGGCGGGCTTTCACGCTCCGTTCGGAGGAGCGCCGTCTGCCCCACGCCGACGCAACGGTCGAGTACATCGACAGCCGGGACGCGCGGGTGGGCGAGGGCGGGACGTGGCTCCGCACCCGGGGGAACGTGCGGAAGCCGCTCCTGGGCGGGCGGCTCGTGCCTCGCTTCGAGGTCGAACAGGAGCGGCGCGAACAGGCGACGCTCGGCACGGACAGCCTAACGGCCTCTTCGTTCGCCTTCCTCGAACTTCGCCCCGGGATTGCGTGGACGACCGGACGAACGGAGATCGGCGTCGAACTCGAACGGCGCACCGAACAACTCTGGGCCGAAGGCGCCCTCCGGGATGCCGCCGCCGCCACG
>JALSSK010000002.1 GCA_026984335.1 Rhodothermales bacterium | reverse complement strand
GTCTCCCGCGCGCTCGTCTCCCGCGCCCGCCTCATCCTCGCCGACGAGCCGACGGCCAACCTCGACTCGAAGACCGGCGCCCATCTGCTCGACAAGATGAAGGAGATGAACGAAAAGACCGGAGCCACCTTCCTTTTCTCAACCCACGACCCGATGGTGATGGAACGCGCCCGCCGTCTCCTCACGCTCCGCGACGGGCGCATCGTGGAGGACCGGCAACGCTCGTGAAAAGCCAACCGCCGATGCCCGGCTTCCGCCTTCCCGTCCTGCTCCTCGCGCTCATGCTCGGCCTCGCGGCGACGGCGCACGGACAAACCGCCTCGCTCTCGGTGCGGGGCTATGCGAAAAACCTCGCCATCCGCTCACAGTCCTTCTTCACGCACGAAACCTCCTTCCTCGACCTCAGCCGCTTCCGCCTTCAGACGCTCGGCGACCTCGGCGCGCGCCTCCACGCCGAAGTCTGGCTCGACTCCGAGGTGCTTGCCGGGAGCTTCCTCGGCACACCGGACTTCGCCTTCAGCCGCAGCCTCGAACGCGCGACGCTCTTCGACCTCGACTGGACCGTGGCGGAGGGCGACCGGGTTCGGGTGGAACAGCGGCTCTTCCGGGCCTTCGCCACGGTGTATGCGGGCCGGGCGCAACTCACGGTGGGACGGCAGCGGGTGGCCTGGGGCACGGGCTTCGTATGGACGCCGACGGATCTGCTCAACCCCGTCAGCCCGACGGCCATCGAACGGGAGGAGAAGGAGGGCGTCGATGCGCTCTACGGCGTGGTGTCGCTCGGGGCGCTCTCGCGGGCGGAGGCCGTCGTCGCGCCGGGGAGACGGCGCGGACAGACGAGCGCGGCGGCGCGCCTGAGCGCCACCGCCGGCGAATACGACGTCGCGCTCATGGGCGGTCGCTTCCGCCGCGCGTGGGTCCTCGGCGGCGACTTCGCCGGGTACGTCGGGGACGCCGGGCTCCGGGGCGAAGCCGCCTTCACCCGCCCCGACCACGGACGCTCGTACCTCCGCGCCACGGTCAACGCCGACTATAACTTCCCCGGCGGCTATTACGTCTTCGTCGAACTGCACCACAACGGCGTCGGCGCGCGCGACAGGGCGAAGTACGACCCCGCCGCGCTCCTCGAAGGCGTCATCTTCAACCTCGCGCGCGAGTATGCGGCGGCCTCGCTCTCGAAGAGCCTCACGCCGCTCGTCTCGGCCAACCTGTATGCCCTTCAAAACCTCAACGACGGGAGTGGTCTGGCCGGCCCGGCCCTCGTGTGGTCCGCCGCCGAAAACCTCGAAGTGTCGCTCAGCGCGTACCTTTTCTATGGCGCGCGCGACACCGAGTTCGGAGCCTTCGAGAACGTCTATTTCGGCTCGGTGCAGTTTTTCTTTTGAGCGACGGCCAGGCCCTCCCACGCGAAGATGGGCGCCGAGCGTGGTCGTTCCACAGGAGAGTCCTTACCTGATCGATCCGCTCCATCAAGATTTTCCGAAAGTCGAGACCGGCGAACCTTTTCCCGTCCCATTTGATAAGAGGCTCGTGCCGTGAGAAGCGCGGCGCTTCGATCCTCGTTCAAACCCTGACGCCGTGTCGAAGAGAGATCCCCGAAATATCGCCATGGGGGCGAGCTTGCTGATCTCCTTCCTGATGCTCGGCGGGAAGATGACGGCGTATTTCATCACGGGGAGCGCCGCGATCTTCTCCGACGCCATCGAGTCGGTGGTGCACCTCTTCGCGACGGGTTTTGCGGGTTTCAGCCTGTGGTATGCCGTGCGCCCGCCGGATCGGGGGCACCCCTACGGGCACGGCAAGATCGCCTACTTCTCCGCCGGCTTCGAGGGCGGGCTGATCCTCATCGCGGCGCTCTCCATCCTGTATTCGGCCGCGCTCGACCTCATCCGGGGACCGGAGCTCCGGCAACTCAACGTCGGTCTGTGGATCATCGCGGGGCTCACGGCGGTGAACCTCGCGCTCGGGCTCTCGCTGGTGTACGTCGGGCGGAAGCACAACAGCCTGGTGCTCGTCTCGAACGGGCAGCACGTGCTCACGGACATGTGGACGAGCCTCGGCGTGGTCGTCGGCGTGGGGCTGGTCGAGGTGACGGGCTTCGTCTGGCTCGATCCCGTCGTGGCGATCATCGTGGCGCTCAACATTCTGTGGACGGCGTTCCGGCTCGTGCGGCGGTCGGTCGCGGGGCTGATGGAGGCCGCCGATCCCGCCGACACGCAGGCGATACTGGAGGCGCTCGACGAAGCCGTGCGGGAGGGGCTCATCTCCGGCTACCATCAGGTGCGGCACCGGCGCGTGAACGATCAGTTGTGGATCGAGTGTCACCTGCTCTTCCCGGAGGCGATGAGCATCACCGAGGCACACCGGCGCTCGCATACCGTGGAGGACACCCTGGCGCGACGCTTCGCCGAGGGCGAGATCGTCTTCACCGCCCACCTCGAGCCGGAGAGTCACGATGCCGGTCTCCCCGGTGGGCATACGGAGCCCGTCGATCCGCTTCGTTCGGAGCAGGGCGGCTGAGGGATGAGCGGGTGTGTGGGTGTGAAAGAGACGGCGAGCGCAGCGGGTCCCCTGACGCGACCGAACGCGAGCCTCATCCCGCAGGTCGCAGGCGATCGAAGAGCCGGTCGATGCGGGTGAAGAAGGCGTGGGTGGCGGCGGTGTCGGGGGTCGTGGGGAGGCGGCCGGCGGCGTCGAGGAGGGGCTGAAAGGCGGGGCACGAGACGTGCGACGAGAGGTTCGGCGGGGCGCCCGGTCGGGTGTCGCCCTCGCCGGGGACGCCGCCGGGAACTTCGGGCGGACGGGCGCTCTCCGTGACGCGGGTCAGCGCGGCGACGGCCTCGCCGGCGCGGCCGCGCTTCCAGGCGAGGTAGCCCTTGAGGACGAGGGCCTCCACGCTCCGGTGATGGGAGCCGAGCACGGCGTCGAGGTAACGTTCGGCGGCGGCGTCCGCTCCGCGAAGGAGCGCGATCTCGGCGAGGCGCAACGGCGGGCCGGTCTCCTCGGGGTTGATGGCCATGGCCCGGGCGAAGGTCTCCCCGGCGGCGTCGAGGTCGAACACCGGGGCGTCCGGCAGGCAGAGGCTCAGGCGTCCGAGCTGTGAGAAGGCGCGGGCGCTTCGAGGGTTCTGCGCCGCCATGCGCCGCCAGGCTTCGCGCGCCTCCACGAACCGTCCCGTCTCGGCGAGCGTCGTGCCGAGATAATAGCGGGCGTCCTCGTGCCCCTCGTTCAGCGCGAGGGCGGAATCGTAGGCAGCGGCGGCTTCCGCATAGCGCCCGGCCATCCGGTGCGCCGTCGCCCGGCGGTACACGGCCCAGAACCGGCGGACGTCCCCGCGATCGGTCCCGGCGGCGGGAGCGGCTTCCGGCGCGGGGGGGGCGGCGTTCCGGGAGGTCGTCAGGAGCGCCGCCGCGAGCGCGCCGACGACGAGGGCGGAAAAGAGGAGCGCTTTCTTCATCACAGGGCCTCTTTGCCTTCCACGAGGTGGAGCGTGCGGTTGGTCGGGACGCCCGTGAGGATCTGCCGGAGGCCGGAGGGCCAGCGCACTTCGAGCGTGTCCACGGTGGCGGCCTCGCCGAGGCCGAAGTGCGCGACGAGGCTGTTTTGCGAGAGGTACGAGCTCTGCGCGCCCACCTGCCGCACCTGCACGCCCCCGTCGGCCCGCAGCCGGAGCCGTGCGCCGACGGCCGAGCGGTTGCTTCGCCGCCCCTCCAGGCTGACCTTCAGCCACCGGCGTTCGTTGCCGCCGTCGTTGCGGAGCAGGACGCCGGAGCCGCCGTGGTTGACGATGAAGAGGTCGAGGTCGCCGTCGTCGTCATAGTCGCCGAGGGCGGCGCCGCGCCCCACGTGCGCGGTTCCGAAGTACGGGCCGCTCACCGCGGAGACGTCGAAGAAGCCCTCCTTCGGCCCCCGGTTCCAGAACAGCTGATCCGTCATCGGGATGAGGCGGCGGGGATCGTCCGGCTGCTGGAGCGTGCTCCCGTTGACGACGAAGAGGTCGAGCCGGCCGTCGTGGTCATAGTCGAAGAACGACGTGCCCCACCCGACGTAGTCGAGGGCGATCTGGCCGAGGCCGTACCGGTCGGCGACGTCCATGAACTGCGCCGGTCTTCCGGGCGCGGGCGCGACGTTGGCGTGGAGGTTGTCGTAAAGCGCGTTCTCCTGGGCGATCCAGTGGGTGACGAACAGGTCCATGTCCGTATCGCCGTCCCAGTCTCCGGCGGCGATGCCCATCGCGCCGCGATAGTCGGCCACGAGGGCGGGGTGGCTGACGTCCTCGAACGTGCCGTCGCCGCGGTTGTGAAAGAGGACGTTGTCGGAGACGTCGTTGGCCACGTAGAGATCGGGCAGGCCGTCCTCGTCCACGTCGACCCAGGCGGCGGAGAGGCTGCGGCCCCCGGGGTTCTCGACGCCGGCGGCCCGGGCCGTCTCGGTGAACGTGCCGTCGCCTTCGTTGTGATAGAGGAGGTTGCGCTCCGGGGCGAAGGACGACGGGTTGATGCTCGCGGGCGTCTCGGCCTCGTACTGGCGCGAGGTCAACGTGCGGCTGCGGGGATCGTATTGCACGTATCCGGTGACGTAGAGGTCGAGGTATCCGTCCCGGTCGTAGTCGGCCCATGCGGCGCCGGCCCAGAAGCCGTTCAGGCCGCCCGTGCCCGCGCGCGCGCTCACGTCGGTGAACGTGCCGTCGCCGTCGTTGTGGAAGAGGGTGTTCTCGCCGTACGCCGTGGTGAAGAGGTCGAGGCGGCCGTCGTTGTCGTAGTCGCCCCAGGCTGCGGCCATGCCCCATCCCCGGAGGTCGACGCCCGCCTGCGCGCTCACGTCGGTGAACGTGCCGTCGCCGTCGTTGCGGTAGAGGGCGTTGTGCGCGGGAGAGGCGGCGAGCTCCTCCGGCGTGCGGGTGAGCGGCCCGGCGACGTTGACGACGTAGAGGTCGAGGTCCCCGTCGCCGTCATAATCGCCCCAGGCTGCGCCGGAGCCCATGTCTTCGGGGAGCCGGCTCGATCGCTCGCCGTCGAAGTGGCGGAAGGCGATGCCCGCCTCGCGCGTCACGTCGGTGAACGTCACGCGCGGATAATCTTCGGGCAAGGCGCGCTCGAGCGAAGCCGTCAACCCTTCCACGCGCTCGCCCGGTCTGTACGGCTCCGAAGGCGTCGAACGGCTCCAGAGCGCCGCCGCCGCCACGGCCAGAAAAAAGGCGCTCGACACCAGGGTCCACGCGATCTGACGCTTCCGCCGGGGCAGGTTGGCAAACATGGTCATTCGTCCACGATGGTGATCGTCCGGACGTCGGAAGACAACTCCGTGACGGGAGCGGTGATGCCGGAATCCGGACCGAAGAGTTCATTGAGCAAAAACTGGTCGATCTTCCGGTACAGGAGCCGGGCCGTGACGGTCAGTTCGGTGCGCGGCTCGTCCGGGGCGGCAAACGAGACCGTCCGCGTGATCGGCGGCTCTTCGCCTTTCTCACCGACGGTTCCGGGGCATGAGAACACGAACTGCGCCTGATCCGAGAAGCCCGGGAAAAGCGCCCGGCGATAACGCACGCCCACCATCTCCCAGAGGTTGTGCCGGTCGATGAGGTTGCCGTACTGATCGACGGGTTCGGCCTTGAACATGAACGTGCCGGGGTTGATGAAGTGGCGGTCGTCGCGGCGGCCGGAGGCGAAGACCGTGCGGCCTTCGGCGTCGGTGACGGTCACTTCGAGCCACGCCTGGATGATGTCGAGCGGGCCGGTTGGGAAGTCGTGGCCGGTCTTGTTGTTGGTGATGACGACCTTGACGGAGATCTCCTCGCCCGGCTTCACCCGCTCCGGCGTCGTCACCTCGACCGGCACGGCGCTTCCCTGTTTCCACTTGTCGGCGATCTCGGGGATGTCGATCTCGCCCCGCATCCATTTTTCGGTGAGTTTGACGTGCTCCTCCGCCCCCGGGAGGTCGAGGTGGACGGGGATGAACTGGTTGGCTCCGAGGAACCGGTGGCTGCGGTGCTTGCCGTCGTCCGTGGTGCGGTTGTAGTCAAGGTCGTCGCCCCGGGCGGGGTCGTTCGAGTCGGTCAGGGGCATGTGGCACTCGCGGCACTCGATGGTCGTCTGCGGGTCGCCGGGGTGGTTCCACCGGCTCTTGCGCCAGTTGTCGTACTGATTCTGGAGCTGCACCCATCCCACATTGTTGATCTCCTCGTCGATGAACTGTTTGTGGCAGGCCGCGCAGAACTCGGGGCTCTTGAAGAGCTTGTGCTGGAGGCTCTCGACGTGCTTTTTCGGATAGGCGCGGATGAGGAAGTCGGTCAGCATCTGCGCCGGACGTTCGTCGCTGAGTTCGAAGAGATAACGCTCCGGCTGGTCGAGCGTATAGTTGGCGTTGCCCTTGACGTCGGTTTTCTTGATGGCATGGCAGGTGATGCACGAGATGCCCTCGTCGAAGCCGATCGGGTTGGTGAGGTCGTCGCGGAACAGGTTTTTCGTGCCGGAGAAAAGCGAGATCGGATCGTGGCACCCCCCGCAATAGCGCGTGGACTCGGGGCCGTTCTGCTCGCCCATGGTCTTTTGCACGGCGCGGAAGGCGGGATCCATGGCGGAGTACCGGTGCGCGCTGACGGCCCATTCGTCGTAGATCTCGGCGTGGCATCCCGAGCGCCCGCACGAGGCGGAGCCGCCCATCGAGCGCGCGTCGAAGGCGTCGCCGGTGCTGGTCTGCGCCAGGCTCGGGGCGAAGGGGCGGTCGGCGCCGTAGAGGTAGTTGTAGTCGTCCGGGAGGGCGTTGTGCAGGCGGGGCGGGCGGTAGGCCAGGACGAGCGCCGCGAGCACGGCGAAGAGCCCGACGGTGAGCGCGGCGGTGTTCCGACCATAGGCGCGCTGGGCGGCGAGAATGGGCCGCATGGCGGGCGCGCGCCGGGCCTTCCGGTTGCGGAAGACGATCAGCAGGACGTGTGGAAGCGCCGCCGCCAGGAGGGCGAACGTGGCGACGACGTGCGTCAGGTCCCACCCGTAGCCGATGCGCGTGCCGAAGAGCGCCTGGACGGTCAGCGCCAGCCCGGAGACCACCGCCGTCACCGTCGCCGCCATGGAGAAATAGCCGGTGAGCTTGATGTGCGTCATCGGCGCTCGGCGGTATCGCTGCCAGTGCCGAAGCTGATACCACACAAAAGGCAGGAGCAGGACCAGCCCGGCAATCGTGTGCAAGAGAACCTGCCACTGGTTCGGCACGCTGAACGGGAGCAGGTACAGGGAAAGACCGGAGAGGGTCTCGAAGGCGAGCAGCCCGGCTACGACGAAGGCGAGACGCCGCCTCCACTCGCGCGCTCTGGGAGGGGAGGAAGAGGGCTCCATACGAACGATAATTTAGGAGTGATTTGTACTAAATATAGGCTTGCTCCCTTCGTCGATCAAGGCGTCCTCGGGTGAATCCTCGGGGGATTTGCTCGCGGAGCGCGCGCCCCTCTTCAGAAAAAGGGGGGCCGGGAACACGGAAAAAAGCATTCGCTGTAGTACCTTGAGGCATCTCCCTTTCTCACCTTCTCTCCGGAGACAAGCGTCATGGTCCTCTCGAAAAGCGCCGAATACGGTCTACGCGCCATGCTCTACCTGGTCACGCTGGAGCGCGATTCGTACGTGTCGCTTCGCGAAATCGGGGAGGAACTGGGGATCTCAACGTCGTTTCTGACGAAGATTTTCCAGAAGTTGACGAAGGAAGGGATCTTGCGATCTTCGCGGGGGCCGACCGGCGGAGTGGCTCTCAGACGCCCGGCGGGGGAGATCAGCCTGCGCGAGATCGTCGAAGCCATCGATGGGCCCGGCATTTTCACGGAATGTGTGCTCGGGCTGCCGGGCTGCGGGGAGCGGAATCCGTGCCCGATGCATGCCGCGTGGGCGGAGGTGCGGAGCCGGCTCGAGCGCATGTTCGATTCGGAGACGCTCGCCGAATTGAGTGTTCGCATCAAAGAGCAGGATCTGCGCCTTGCGCTCGAGCCCTAGGCGTTTTCCCGGGAGATTCTTTGCCCTCGTCCTCGCCGGGGCGTAGTTTCGGTCGTTATGCCTGCACAACGGATCGCCGTCATAGGGGGAACTGCGTCGGGACCGGCCGCCGCCGCTCAGGCGAAGCGGACCGACCCGGGCGCCGAGGTCGTGCTCTTCGAGCAGGGGCCGCACATCTCGTACGGCGCGTGCGAGATGCCCTATTTCGTGGCCGGCGAGATCGAGGATGCGAAGCGCCTGATCAAGCTGACGCCGGAGCGCTTCGAGCAGACGCGCGGCGGCCGGGTGCTCGTCCGTCACCGCGTGGTCGCCCTGGATCCGCCCCGCAACCGCCTGACGGTGGAGGACCTCGCAACGGGCGAGGTGCGCCGGGAGCGGTTCGACAAGTTCATCCTCGCCACCGGCGCGCGCTCCCTGCTGCCCGAACTCGACGGCCTCGACGCGCCGAACGTCTTCCCGTTCCGCACGCTCGAAGATGCCGCCGCCCTCCGCGCCTATCTCGACGAGCGCGCCGTCGGACACGCCGTCGTCTTCGGGGGGGGATACATCGGGATGGAGGTCGCCGAGGCGTTGCGCGCGCGGGAGGTTCGCGTGACGATCCTCGAGCCGGGGCCGGGGGTGCTCCACGCCTACCTCGACGACGACCTTCGCCCGCTCGTCGAAGCGGTGCTTCAGCGGCGCGGCGTCGTGGTGCGGAGGGAGCGGGCCGTCGCCCTCGATCACCACCCGGGCGGGACCGTCCGCGCCGTGCGCACCGACCGGGGCGAGCGCATCGGGTGCGGGCTCGTCGTCGTGGCGATGGGCATCGTGCCGAACACGGAGCTTGCCGCGGGCGCGCGCATCCGCACCGGCGAGACGGGCGCCCTCGCCGTCGATGCGCAGATGCGGACGAACCTGCCCAACGTATGGGCCTGCGGCGACTGTGTGGAGGTGGAGCGCGTCATCGACCGGAAGAAAGTGTACGCGCCGCTCTCGCCGACGGCTTTTCGCACGGCGCGCGTGGCCGGGCACAATGCCGCGCGCCGGGGACGGGGCCGCCCGACGCGCTTTCCCGGCGTCACCGGCGCTTCGGCGGTGCGGGTCTTCGAACTCGAGGTGGCGGCGGTGGGACTGCGCCTCCGCGAGGCCGAAGCCGCCGGGTACGACGCGTTTGCCGCCACGATCCGGCACGTGTCGCGGGGGGCTTCCATGCCCGGCGCGAAGCCGGTGCACGTGCGGCTCGTCGTCGAGCGTGGGCGCGGGCGGCTGCTCGGGGCGGAGCTCGTCGGCGAGGACGGGGCGGCGCTTCGGGCGGACGTGCTCGTGCCGCTCATCCGGGAGGGCGCCACGGTGGCGCGCCTCCGCGACCTCGACCTCATCTATACGCCGCCCTTTGCCCCGCCCCTCGATCCCCTGATCGTGGCCGCCCATGAGGCCGCCAGGCGCCTGCGGCCATAGCCGCGCCCCGCTTGGGCCCCGGCTTCCGGGCCCGCGCGCCGGTCCCGCTCATCGGGGCTTTTTCAAGAACCGCATCCAAGGTCCTTCCCGTGCGGGCGGAAACCGAAACTTCCCGTCGATAAATCCAGGGTTCCGCTCGTTCGAGGGCATGGCAATCTCGCCCTGCCGTTTCGCGGCCCCGGCATCTATCCGAGGGGCCGGGGCGGTATCGAAGCCCGCGTTCAGAGTCGATGGAAGAGCATGAAGCTCTTCGGGAATGCTGCGAAGTGAAAATATTGTAACGCATCCCGGCAACCTTACCACCCGTCCCGGGCGAGTCGTTAAGAAGTTGTAACGAAGCGCCGATAGACGGCCAGGGCCACCGTCTATACCTGAGCGCGTCACATACTTATGTGAGGGGTCGTTCTGTGTTTTTACAGATTCGGGGACTTTTCCGGAATCCGGCGCTCTGCTTCATGCATGCCTTTGCATAGTATTGATCTCTCCGGTAGTCGTGGGGCTTCACACAGGTATGTTATTGTCCTGCCGGGCGCATCCCCTTTAATTAGTGCGGAATGTGTTATGAGCAGTATGCGTCGAAACCAGTCAACCTAACAGCAACGAGCAATAAAAAAATGGCGACACACACACATGTATCCGGCGCCTCAAAAGCGCTGAATCTGACGAGGCGTCTTTTTGTAGTGGCGGGTCTGATCGGATTTCTAACGGGTTGTGAAGTATCGAATACCTTTTTTACGAATCCGAACGCTTCGAGTGAGCTGGATCAGGAGTTGGAAGCCGTGCTGGCCGATGCTTCGGGCGGAGCCGGTATGGAGTACTTCCAGTTGCCGGGCAGCACCGAACTGAGCAAGATCCCTCAGGATCCCAAAAACCCGCTCACCCCGGCGAAAGTGGAACTGGGCAAATTGCTTTTCCACGAAACGGCGCTGGCTACGAATCCCCGCAACAGCAAATCTCTGGGGATGTACTCGTGCGCGGGTTGCCACCATGCCGCGGCCGGCTTCCAGGCCGGGCGTATGCAGGGCATCTCGGAAGGCGGGATGGGCTTCGGCATCCGGGGAGAGGCCCGGGTTCCCGACCCGGACTACGATCCCGGTGATCTGGACCTGCAGCCGATTCGCACGCCTACGTCGCTGAATACGGCCTATCAGGAAGTCATGCTCTGGAACGGGCAGTTCGGCGCCACGGGCCCGAACGAGGGAACGGAGGCGGTGTGGTCCACTGCGGAGCATCATCCGACCAACGTGAACTTCCTCGGCTATCAGGGGCTCGAAGTGCAGGGGATCGCGGCGCTTTCGGTGCATCGTCTGGACCTCGTCGAGGAATCCATGGTGGCGACCGATCCGACCTACGCGGCCATGTTTGCGGAAGCTTTCCCCGGCATGCCGATCGACCGTGAGACGGTGGGGCTGGCCATGGCGGCGTACCAGCGCACACTTCTGGCGAACGCTTCGCCGTGGCAGCGCTGGCTGCGCGGGAAGAAGAGCGCCATGACCGATCAGGAGAAGCGCGGCGCCCAGATCTTCTTCGGGAAAGCCCAGTGCGCCGATTGCCACACCGGCCCGGCCCTGAGTTCGATGACGTTCTATGCCCTTGGCATGGCGGATCTCGACCCGAACTCGCCCGACGTCAACGGCAACATTGCCGATCTGGTCGAGACTGCCGGGCTCGGACGGGCCAGCTTCACGCTCGATCCGGCAGACAACTACAAATTCAAGACGCCCCAGATCTACAACCTGCTCGACTCTCCGTTCTACGGGCACGGGGGCACGTTCAATTCCGTGCGCGAGGTGATCGAGTACAAGAATGCGGCCATTCCGGACAAGGACGTTGGAGGCCAGCTTGCCGAGCAGTTCCAGCCGCTTGGTCTGACGGAAAGCGAGATTGACGATCTGACGGCCTTCGTGGAGAACGCGCTTTACGATCCGGAACTGTTCCGATACGTGCCGGATGCGCTGCCCTCGGGCAACTGCTTCCCGTTCAACGATCCGCAGGCGCGCATCGACCTGGGATGCGATAACTAAAACGATCCTGATCCATGATTCTACAAACCCCTCGTCCGTTTCGGGCGAGGGGTTTTTTCATGGGCGGAAGGGGGGAATCGTCAGGGGCGAGGACGGGGCCGAAGGCCGTGGCGAAGGGCCAGCGCCACCGCTTCGTTCCGGGAATGCACCCCCATCTTCTCGTACAGCTTCTTGATGTGAGAGCGGACCGTGTCCACGCTGATCTCAAGGGACCGGGCGAGGCCCTTGTACGTCAGCCCGTCTACGAGTCCGTGGAGAATGTCCATCTCGCGCGGGGTGAGGTTGTATGCCCGGCAGGGCGAGGTGTGGGTGGTCTGCAGTTCGCGGAGCACGAAGCGGGCGATCGGGCCGGAGAGGGGGCTGCCGCCGGCGCGGACGTCGCGAACGGCCTGCATGAGCTCGGCGGGCGGTGTGTTTTTGATGAGGTAGCCCGTGGCCCCGGCGTGGATGGCCTGAAGGATGGAGTCGGCGTCCTCGAACATGGTCAACATCAGCACCTGCGCGTGCGGCCAGTGCGCGGTAAGATGACGGGTGCACTCGATGCCGGACATACCGGGAAGCCCGATGTCCATCAGGATGACGGCGCGGTCGGGCGGCGGCCGCTGACGCCAGGCTTCCAGGGCAGCTTCGCACGAGCCGTAGCTCCCGGCGCAAACAACGCCCGGCGACGACTCGATCATCCATTGCAGGCCCTCACGCAACTGCTCGTCGTCTTCGACGATGAGCACGGGGATGGGGGCGGTGTCGGGAGAGGGCTTCATAGCTCAGGTCTGGGACGAGCCCGGGCGGCGTCCTCGCACATGCCGGCGGCAAGACCGGACGGGCTCGGAGGCCTCGGGAATCTCAAGCGACAAGCCGTCTCACACCTGCGCCGGCGGGCGGAGCGCGTCCGGGCAGTGGCCAGAGACCGGTCGAGTTATATTCGCGGCGGCAACAAACGGAGCATGCTTGCTTCAAAAATGGTATGACGCTCCGAAATCAATATAACCCATATCGGGCGCGAGTGTGGCGACGATGTGGCAAAGTAGAGGCTGGTCGCAGGTCCCCGGCGCCTGCGCATTACATGATCTCCGCCGCATTCGAAGACGCTCGAAGAAAGAAGGATTATTAAGCCTCGGTTCGCCGATTATGTTCCTAACGATGTTTTTCCTCGCCGTGGTTGGCGCCGGTCTCTTCCCGACGGCTCGTGCGGAAGCGCAGCCGCGCAGGCCGGGCGCGTGGGCATGGAAGCCGATCCTCCTTCACGAGGGCGTGCGCTTCGAGCACCTTTTCTATCGCGCGGCGGACAACGCGAATAAAGGCATCGTCGTCAAACGGACAAACCACAACGCCTATCCGGTCCACGATGCCTTCAAGGTTTTTCGGCCCGGGGAGGCGGTGCGCGTCGAGGAGGTCGAGGGAGATCTGGAGGCGAAGGAAATCAAGACGGGTGCGCGCGCAGGGCTGTTCCGGGCGCCCTTCAAAGATGGGCGGACCATCGGAGAACTCGGGCTGCGGGGGATTCGGATCACCCGTCGTGAGCAGAACGAGCGACGCCGCGACGTGCGCGGGTCCGGCCACGGGGCGTCCATTGGGACATGAGAGAGGCGTTTGACGTATATTCGAGGGTCCCCTTTCACGAAATGCATAACGGGTCTATGGCGGAGCACAGCAGGCGATCCTTCAGCGAAGAGCAGGTTCGCGCCATCATCAGCGGGGCGATACGGCGGCAGGAGGCCGCGCGGAAGGTCGCCGACACCGACGGGCTCACGCTCGAAGAGATTCGCCGTCTGGCGGTGGAGGTCGGCATCGACCCGAAGTACGTCGTCGCGGCGGCTTCCGAGCTGGAAGGGGCGGGCGAAGAGACGTTTGCCGCCCGGTTTCTGGGGGGGCCGCTGAAGGTGACGTACGAGCGATTCGTCGAAGGGCAGCTGACCGAAGAAGCCATCGCCGCCATGGTCCGCGAGATCCGGAGCACCCTTCGTCAGTACCGGGGCATCGTCGAAGTGCTCGGCGCTTCTTTCGAATGGGTTCTGCCTCCGCATTCAGGGGAGGAGCTGCTCATCCGGGCGCAGAGTGAAGACGGCCACACGCGCCTTTACATCTCCCAGAAGTTCGGCACGTGGGCGTTTCTCTTGTATTTCCTGCCCACGGTTCTGCTGGCGCTTGGCATAATTTTGAGCGAAATGGCGCCCTCCTCTGTGGCTTTCGCCGCGCTGGCCGGGCTGGCGGCGCTGGCGGCGCTTCTGTTCGTGGCGCATTTCACGTTCGGCTTCGTCACGCGGAAGCGGAGCGGGAAGCTGCGCAAGCTCGCCGACCGCCTCGAAGCCATCGCCGCCGAGCACGCCGTCCCGCCCGAGACCGCCGCGCGCGAAGCCGCTCCGGCCCGAAGCGCCGGGCCGTCCCTGCCGCGCCTCGACCTCGACGGCCTGCCCGAGAGGGAGGACGAACGGTCCCCGGCGCAGCGCCGCCGGGACGTCTCCGGGCGTCGCGACTGATCTCGTCCGTTAACCGGATCTTCCCGGAACGCCCCGTCTCGACCTTCCGTTGAAGCCGGACCTCGCATCAACCCGGGCCTTTCCACCACTTTTCCCCAAAAACACGATGAGCAAGCACGGACGGGTGCTCGTAGCCATGAGCGGCGGCGTCGATTCGTCGGTGGCGGCGGTGTTGCTCCACGAGGAGGGCTACGAGGTCGTCGGCATCACGATGAAGACGTGGGACTATGCCACGAGCGGCGGGCGCTCGGGCAAGGAGGTGGGCTGCTGCACGCTCGAGTCGATGAACGACGCCCGCGCCGTGGCCCTCGCGCACGACTTCACGCACTTCATCGTCGACATCCGCGAGGAGTTCGGCGACTGGGTCATCGAGCGCTTCACGGAAGAGTATCTCGCCGGGCGCACGCCGAACCCGTGTGTGCTGTGCAATACCCACATCAAGTGGGCGGCCCTCCTTCGCCGCGCCGACGCGCTCGGATGCGCGCACATCGCCACCGGGCATTATGCGCGCCTCCGCTTCGACGAGGCTCTCGGGCGGCGCGTGCTCATGCGCGGCCTCGACGCGAACAAGGATCAGAGCTATGCGCTGTGGGGCGTGGCCCAAGAACACTTCGCCCGCACGCTGTTCCCCCTCGGCGCGTACACGAAGCCCGAGATCCGCCGCATGGCCGCCGACTTCGGCCTCCTCCGCGTCGCCGACAAGCCGGACTCGTACGAGATCTGCTTCGTTCCGGACAATGACTACCGCCGCTTCCTCCGCGACCGCGTGCCGGACCTCGACGCGCGCATCGGCGAGGGGAACTTCGTGCGCAAGGACGGAACGGTCGTCGGGCGGCACCGGGGCTATCCGTACTATACCATCGGCCAACGTCACGGGCTCGACCTCGCGCTCGGCTTCCCCGTCTACGTCACCCACATCGACCCCGCGACGAACACCCTCACCGTGGGACCGCGCGAAGAGCTGATGCGGCAGACCCTCACGGCGCGCGGGCTCAACCTCATCAAATACCCCGATCTCTCGGAAGAGCGACCCGCCGTGGGGAAGATCCGGTACAAGGACGAGGGCGCGCCCTGCCTTGCGCGGCAGACGGGCGACGACGAGATGGAGGTCGTCTTTGCCGAGCCGCGTCGCGCCCTCACGCCGGGGCAGGCGCTCGTGCTCTATGAGGGCGACGACGTGCTCGGCGGCGGATGGATCCACACCGTAGGCGAGACCGTCGAGGCGGCGTGAGTCATTGCCCCGAAACGCCCGTCGCCGCGCGTCCGTCCACGAGGGGCAGGCTGACGAGGTTGGCGAACATCGCGTAGACGCCGGGATGGAACCGCTTGAGCTGCCGGTACCACACGAGCGCGGTATAGAGGTACGTCCCTTCGCCGTATCGGGCGAGGAGCGTGGAGCCCCGGAGCGGCGGTTCGCCGGGGTCGTTCATCTCGAAGAGTTCCACGTACCCCGGGTCGTATTCGCGGGGGAAATACAGCCCGCGCTCCTGCACCCATCCCTCCCACGTCGCATCGGTGATCTCGTTCGGCGCGTGGAAGAGCGGAAGTTCGGGGTGGAGCACCGTCACGGGCGCGTCCTCCCGCGTGACGCGGTCGCGGCTGAGGTGGATCGGGTAGGGGGAGAAGTTGCCGGGGTTCTTCCGGCTCCGGTCGAAGGGGTCGGCGTTCTCGGGGTTCCACTCGAAGGTTTTCTGATAGTTGACGATGAGGTGGCCGCCGCGCCGGACCCATTCGAGGAGGCGGGCATTGTGGGCGCGGAGGTCGGGGCGGACGAGGTACGCGCGGATGTCGACGACGATGGTGTGGAGGTCGTCGAAGTCGCCGTGGGCGAGGGCGAGCGAGTCGAGCATGACGTACGAGACGCCGAGTTCGGCGAGGGCCTTTTCGAGCGTGTCGTCATAGCTCCGGACGACGCCGACCCGGAGCCCCGGCGCGACGGCGGCTTCGAAGACGCGTCCGTGAAGCCGGGCGCGGGCGGGCTCGGGCGCGCGCACGGCGGCGTCGGGCAGGGCCGTGAGCGTGATCGTATAGTCGCCGGGGGCGAGGGCTTCGGGGAGGTCGAGCGTGAGGTCGACGTCGGTATGGCCCATGACGTCGGGGGTGCGCGCGACGTGCGCCTCGCGGATGACGGCGCCGTCGGCCTCGCGCGTGACGGCGGCCTCGAGCGTGAGGCGCTTCGTCAGGGGATCGAAGACGCGGGCGCGGACCGGGATCGTGTTCACGCCGGGGCGGAGGCGGACGACGTCGTCCACGGCTTCGACGAACACCGGCGGCGCCACTTCGAGCGGCAGGTAGCCCGCCGCGAGGAGCGTGTCCGAATCCGCTCGATAGAGCGCATAGACGACGGGCGGATGGTTGAGGAAACGCCGGTACTGATACACCTTCTTCGGCGTCGTCGGGAGGGCGTCGGGTGAGATGCGGAGCCGGGCGCTTCCGGGCGCGTCGTCGGAGAGGACGAGGGTCGTGTCCACGGCGCCCGAGAGCGCCCACCGGACGCGTCGTGCAGGGAGGTCCTGGGGACGCCATCGGAGCGTGACGGTCTGGCCCGGCACGGTCACGTCATGGTCGGGGGTGAGGACGCCGTCGGGGAGGGAGGGCACGCGCCCGCTGTCGATGAGATACGTCAGATCCGGTCGGGCGGCGTGGTTCGGCGGGAGGTTGCCGGCGAGGTCCTGCGGGTCGGGCGGGGCGTCGGTGGCGGAGCGGATGAGGCGGAAGTACGTGGTATCCCCCCGGAGGCGGTTCGCGAACTGCCCCATGCCCTGTGAGGCGTGCTCCATGATGGCGGCGACGGCGCGCTCATAGTACGGTTTGCCCGTTTCGGGATCGACCGCACCCACGGGCAGCGCCACGTCATACGCGCCGTCGGCCCGTCCGCGCCACAGCCGCCAGAAAAGCCGTTTCGGCTGCCACAGATCCACCCCTTCCTCTGCGAGTTGCTCGGGATGATACGACGGGTCGGCGGCGAGCGTGAAGGCGTCGTATCCCGCGATGCCGACGGCCTGATGCTGCCCGTGCTGCCGCCGGGGGCCGACGGTGAGGGTGTCGTGGTTCGTGAAGAGGACGTCGGGTTTGAGCTTGCGGATGAGGTAGACGAGCCGGGCCGTCACGTGGTCGCGCCCGCCCCATTTCTCGAAGGCCTCGGCGGCGTGCTTCGAATACCCGAAGTCGTAGAAATTGAGGAAGAAGACCTGTGTGCCGAGGTGACGGGCCGCCCGTTCGGTCTCGGCGGTGCGGATCGCGCCGAGGGCCTCGTAGAGCTCCGGGCCGATCTCGTTCTGCCCGCCCTCGCCCCGCGTGAAGATGACGCTGTAGGCGACGGCGTTCCGGGCGTGGCGGTAATACGTGAGCGTGCGCCCGTCCTCGTCGTCCGGGTGGGCGGCGAGGTTCATCACCACGAGGGGGGCGGCGGGCTGCGCGTGCGCCGCGCCGATCAGGAGCGCGGTGAGGAAAAGGAAGACGGAGCGAATGCGGAGATGAAGCATGACCTTCTCGAATGGAACCCCTATTTTTGTGGGCCGCGAACAACCTCTGAGTATACGCCGCTCCTTTCCTTCATACAATGCCCCCCGAATTCCCATGCGTGATTCCGAAAAGGCCTTTCTCTTCGAGCTTTTGAACACGCCGAGTCCGTCGGGCTTCGAGGCGGCCGGTCAGCGGGTGTGGGCCGGGCACGTGCGCGCCTTCGCCGACGCCGTCGAGAGCGACCCTTACGGCAACACGTGGGCCACGCTCCACGGAAGCGTCGCCGACGCGCCCCGCCTCATGCTCGAAGCCCACGCCGACGAGATCGGCTTCATGATCAATCAGATCACCGACGACGGCTTCCTCCGCATCGTTCGCATCGGCGGCTCCGACCGGGCCATCGCGCGGGGGCGGCGCGTCCGCATCCTCGGCGCCCTCGGCGAGGTGCACGGCGTCATCGGCAATACGGCCATTCATCTCCGGGACTCGAAGGACGAGAAGGCGCCCGAATGGCACGAGCTTTTCGTCGACATCGGAGCGAAGAGCAAGGAGGAGGTGGCCGAGCGGGGGCTGCGGGTGGGGCATCCGGCCGTCTATGCCGGGTCGGCCGAGGAAATGACGCCGGCGCGGCTCATCGGTCGCGCGCTCGACAACCGCATCGGCGGCTTCATCATCGCCCGCGTGCTCGCCCGCCTCGCCGAAAGCATGCCGCCCGCCGCGACGGTCTATGGCGTCAACGCCGTACAGGAGGAGATCGGCGGCAACGGCGCGCGCATGGTCACGTACCGCCTCCGGCCCGACGTGGCCGTCGTCCTCGACGTGACGCACGCCACCGACTCGCCCGGCATCGAGAAGGCGAAGCACGGAGCGGTGATCCTCGGCGGCGGCCCCACGGTCACGCACGGCACGGCGAACCATCCGAAGGTGGTCGAGCGGCTCGTCGCCGTGGCCGAAGCCGAAGGCATCCCGATTCAGCACGAAGCCTCGTCCCGGTACACCGGCACCGACACGGACGACGTGTACGTCTCCCGCGCAGGTGTGCCGAGCGCGCTCGTCTCCCTGCCCATGCGCTACATGCACTCGCCCATCGAGATGGTGGACCTCGACGACGTGGAACGATGCATCCGCCTGCTCACGGCCTTCGCCCGTTCCGTCCGCGCCGACGATGCGTTCCGTGTGGAGATCTGATCGGGCGGCTATTCGAGTTTGACGAACGTGAGGCTGTCGGCGGCGAGGATGACGTCGGGGAACGTGCCGGACGAGGGCGTCACGGGTGGACGTCGCCGGCTTTTTCGACGAACGAGCGAAGGCGGCGCATGTGATCCTGGCTGAGGCGTTGGCCGAGGAGCGCGAGTCCGTAGATGACGGCGGCGAGGGCAAAGGCTCCAGGAACCGCCCAGAAAGCGGTGGGCGGGGTGCCGAGCATCCATTGCGAAGCGCCGAAGAGCAGCCCCACCATCGCGGAGAAGGCGAGCACGGCATAGAGCGCCACGAAGAACGTCCACACGTCGGGGTGGGGGCCGAAGTGTCCGCGGAGGAGCGAGCCGCCGTCGTACGGTTCCACGTCCACGTCGAGGTGGGGGGACCACAGCCGTCGGTCCCGCTCGTCCACGCGCAGGTGCACGTGCTTGCCGGCGATCTGCCCGGTGCACGGGCAGTCGGTGCGGTCGAGTTGATCGCGGAGGCGGGCGAGCACCTCGGCGGGGGCGCGCGCGGCGACGATCTCGAAGCGCGGGCGCATCCGGGGCGTATCCATGAGCCTGCGGAGCCTGGGAAAACGGAAGGGATCGCCTGAAAATCGGAGTCTCCGGCGTCAGGCGCAAGCGCGCATGTCGGCAAGGCTTACAGGCGGGCCCGACCGAGAGTTCATCCGGGAACGGCGGCGACGGCCTGTATCTCGATCTGAAAACCGTAATGGAGCTCCTTCGTCGGCACGACGGCGCGGGCCGGGCGATGTTCGCCCATGACGTGCGCATAGACGGCATTGACCCGCTCCCACAGCGCCACGTCGGAGAGGTAGACGGTCACTTGCAGGAGGTGGCCGAGATCGCTGCCCGCCGCCGTCAGGATGGCCTCCACGTTTCGGAGCGCCTGCCGCGTCTGCGTCTCGATGTCGCCCACCGTCAGTTCTTCGGCGTGCGGGTCGATGGGGAGCTGCCCGGAGACGTATACGAGCCCGCCGTGAACGACGGCTTGCGCATAGTGTCCGGCCGGCGCCGGGGCGTCGCGTGTATGGATGATTTTCATAAGCTCGCTCCAGGCGTTTTTAGAATTTCGGTTTATAGCGCATGCTCGCGTTGAACGTTTCCGACTGCCCTTTTGGAATGGTCAGGGACTCCCAGCCGTCGCCGGCGAAGTGGCGGGCGAGCATCACGATCTGCCCGACGTGATAGGCATAGTGGGCCAACTGGCGCTGAATGGCCGCGAGGACGGTGTGTGGCTCGCCCCGGATGGTGACGGTGCGGAGGAGGTCGGCTTCGGTGAGGGGCTCGAGCGCGTCGAAGAGAAGCCGCCATCCGGCTTCCCACCGGGCCGCAAGCGCCTCGGCGTCATCTTCCTCGTAAAGCTCGAACTCGGTGTCCCGGTGACGGTCGGGTTTCTCGCCGTCGGAGGTGAGGAAGTCGGTCCATCGCGAGCGCATGTTGCCCGCGAGGTGCTTCATGATGACGGCAATGCTGTTGTCGTCCTCGTGAAGCGTGGCGAAACGGTCCGCCTCGGAGACCTGGGCCGTCGCGCGGTCGGCAAGGTCCTTGAGCCCGTGAAAACGCTTGAGGGTTTCCGTCAGATAGGTCGTGCCAATGGATTCGGTGGTGTTCATGGTCGGGAGGTCTATTGGATGTGGGTAAGGAAGGGGCGCGGTGGTCAGTGGTTCGGCCACGGATGGTCGACGACCCGGTCGAAGGGCGCGGGAGCGCCGTCTTCGCCGGGACGATAGGCGGTGCGCGTGGCGAGGTCGAACGTGTCGCCGGGGGCGAGGAAATAGAAAGGGCCGCCGGAGTCGAGCATCCGTGCGTGGTCATAGACGGCCACGTAATGCCGTCCGATGACCTCGAAGTGGTCCCCGCGCACGACGATGGCCGTGTCTTCGTCCAGCCCGAGCCCGAGAAGTTCGGGACGGGCTTCGATGATCTCGAGGAGGTCGAAGTGCCGGTTTCGGCGGAGCACGTGCTGATCGACGGCGGTGTTTTTGAGGAAGCCGAGGCCCTCTTCGTGATCGCCCATCATGACGGTGTTCGTCTGCGTGTCGCCGCGGGCGAGGTACGCGCCCTGGATGGTCGCCCCCGCCGACGAGCCGCCGATGACGCCGCCGCGTGCGAGGAGCCGCCACAGTTCCTCGTGCACCTTCGTGCCGAGATAGGCGTCGGCGAGCCGCCATTGTCGTCCGCCGGTGAACCACACGCCGCGCGCCCTTCGGAGCGGCGCGACGAAGGCGTCGGTGTCGGCTACCCTCGGATCATACGTGTGGAGCACGGCGACGTGGGTCGCCCCGGCGCGCTCGAAGATGCGCGCGCCGGGCCAGTCCGGGCCGTAGTCGTCCGCGCCGCCGGCCGTGGGGATGACGACGATCGGAGCGTCCGGCCCGCCCGCGAGCGCGATGAAGCGCTCGTAAATGGTCGGATCGCGCACGCCCCCGCCGGCGAGCAGGAGCGTCCCGTGCGCCGGACCGACGGTCTGTGCGGAACCGTCCGGCGCGAGAAAGAACGCGAGGACGAGGACGGGAATGAGCTTCGGAAGAGGTTTCATGCCGGGATGACTTTTCGTTGCGGGTGGTTCGGAGGCCCGTCCGGATCGAGGCCGCGCGTTGCGAAACCGGAGCAAGGTACTCAGAGAGAAGGAAGGGTGCAAAGGGGCGACAGGCATTCGGTGAGACCGAAAAGCAGGGGGCCGTCATATGCGCCGCCGTTCCGTGCGACCAAATGAAAGAACGCCCCCGGTGCACTCAGGAGAGAAGCCTCCTCGGTGGTTTTAACCGGATCCGCCTTGAACCGATACCCTTGTCACGGGCCGACGGAGGAAGCTCAATACTCGTCCCGTCCCTTCGTGCCCTCTTTCCCGCTTCCGTTTCCGAACCTCGCCCCCAAAACGTCTGCGTCTATGGAGCCGATGACCAGTGAGGATCGCCGCGCCTTTTTGCGGCGGTTCATGCCTCCGCCGGGGATGTCCGCGCCGGAGATGCCCGCGCCCGTCGCCGCCCGCGCGGCCGCGCCCGAGGCCTCGACGATCACCGCCGGGCCGCTCGCGCCGCTCGGCATCGAGGCCGGGCTCGAACCCTACACCGCTCCGCTCGACGCCCGACGGGCGGCGCATTTGCTCCGGCGCGCGTGCTTCGGCGCGGCCCCGGATCGGGTGGCCGACTTCACCGGGCGCGCCGCCGCCGAGGTCGTCGATGAACTCGTCGACGAAGCGCTCGCCCGCCCGCTTCCCGAACCGCCCTCGTGGGCCGACACGCCGCCGCCCCCGCGCGGCTCCTCCGAAGAGGCCTTTCAGGCCTACTTCGAGGACAACGCGATGTGGCTCCGACAGTATCGCTCCGACTGGTTCCGCGAGATGATCGACGGCGGGCTGCGCGAGCGGATGACCCTCTTCTGGCACGACCACTTCGTCACCGCCACGCAGGCATACGCCCTCGCGCCGTTCGCGCATCGGTATCTGACGCTCCTCCGCACGCACGCGCTCGGCAATTTTCAACAGTTCGTCTACGAGGTCGGCATCGATCCGGCGATGCTCATCTACCTCAACGGAAACGTGAACGAGTTCGGCGCGCCCAACGAGAATTACGCCCGCGAATTGCTCGAACTCTTCACGATGGGACAATACGACCATCTCGGGCAGGAGAACTATACGCAGGAAGACATTCTGGAGATCGCCCGCGCGCTGACGGGATGGGTGGTGGACTATTTCGCGCTTCAGGTGTATTTCCTCTTTTTCCTGCACGACGGCGGGGAGAAATCCTTCATGGGACGCACCGGCGCTTTCGGCTACGACGACGTCGTCGAGATCATTTTCGAGGAACGCGCCGAGGCCGTCGCGCACTTCATCTGCCGGAAATTGTACGAGGAATTCGTCTATGCCGCGCCGGACGAAGCGCTCGTGGACGAGCTCGCGACGGTCTTCGTCGAGAACGGCTTCGAGATCGCGCCGGTGATGCGGGCCTTGCTCAAGAGCGCGCATTTCTTCGACGAGCAGGTCGTCGGCGCGCGGGTGAAGAGCCCGGCGGAGCTGATGACGGGGTTGCTCATCGAGACGAAGGCCGAGCCGTCCGAGGCGATCTATGAGCTGATGCCGCGCGCGGGGTTCTTCATGGGGCAATGGGTGCTCGACCCGCCGAACGTGGCGGGCTGGCCCGGACATCACAACTGGCTCACGACGACCACGCTGCCCATCCGGTGGATCGTGCAGGACGTCATGCTCTACGGCGACGGCGGGGCGCAACCGCTCGACCTGACGGCGCTCGCCGCCGGGGTGTACGACGCCGCCGACCCGTACGCCGGCGTCTATCTGCCCGCCGCGCTCGCCGAGCACCTCCTGCCCGTCCCCGTCGAAACGCTCGACATCGGCGAGGTGGACGGCGAATTCGTGGGCAACCTCGAGGCCAACCCGATCCCGGACGAGGTGCTCGATACGCCGCACATGAAGAACCTGGCGATGGTCTTCCTCGCGGGCATCCCGTGGTACGAGTGGACGCTCTCGAGCAACGACGCCAACAACCGCCTGCTCGGGTTCGTCCGGTATCTCATGCAGTTCCCCGAGTTTCATTTGACCTGACGTCCCCCCCGATGTCCCGGCGTTTTCTCCGAGCGCCGCCTTTCCACGAACCACGTCTTCCCGAACGATCATGTGTGACGCTCATACCCTTGCCTCCCGCGCGCTCCGGTACGGAAGCCGCCTCGAACACGGCCCGGCCCACACCGAAGAACACCGCCGCTGGTCCCGCCGCGACTTTCTGACGGGCCTCGGCCTGGCGGCGGCGGGCGGCGCGTTCCTGCTCGGCGGGACGCCGGTGAAGACGTTCGCGCGCTCGCGCCTGCTCTCGGAGCTCCGGCGTCTGGAGACGGATCGCGTCCTCGTGCTCATCCAGCTCAGCGGCGGCAACGACGGGCTCAACACCATCATCCCCTTCAACGACGACCTCTATTACAATGCGCGCCCGGGCCTCGCCATCCCGAAGGCGGACGTGCTGCCCCTGAGCGGCGACCTCGGGATGCATCCCTCGTTCGAGGCGCTCGCGCCGCTCTTCAGTGAGGGACACATGGCGGTCCTTCAGAACGTCGGTTATCCCAATCCCGTCCTCTCGCATTTTCGCTCGACGGACATCTGGGCCTCGGCCGGCGACAGCGACGTGGTCGAGACCACCGGATGGGTCGGGCGCTACCTCGACGCCGCCTTCCCGAACTTCGAGGAAGCGCCGCCCGAGTACCCGCTCGCCGTGCAGATCGGCGGGGGCTCGCCCCTGCTCTTTCAGGGCCCCTCGGCGAACATGGGCATGTCGCTCCTCAGCGTCGAGCTCTTCGACCGCATCGCCGAGACGGGGCTGCTCTACGACACCGCCGCCGTCCCCGAGACGACGTACGGGGCCGAAATGGCCTTCGTGCGCACCGTCGCCAACGACTCCTTCAAGTATGCAAGCATCATTCAGGAGGCGGCGAACAAGGCGGGCAATGCGGTCGAATATCCGTCAAACAACCCCCTCGCCGGCAGCCTCGCCGTGACGGCGCAGCTCATCAAGGGACAGCTCGGGGCGCGGATCTATACCGCCTCGCTCGGCAGCTTCGACACGCACGCGAATCAGCTCGCCACGCAGGGGACGCTCCTGCGCAACCTCGCCGAAGCCGTGGAGGCATTCTACGCCGACCTCGCCGCCGACGGGCTTTCGGATCGCGTGCTCATCATGACGTTCTCCGAGTTCGGGCGGCGCATCAGTCAGAACGGCTCGGGCGGCACGGACCACGGCGCCGCCGCCCCCATGCTGCTCTTCGGCGATGGGCTCACCGGAGGGCTTTACGGGAACGCGCCGAACCTGAGCGACCCCGACGAAACGGGGAATATCCGCTACGAGATCGACTTCCGGAGCGCGTATGCGACCGTCTTGCAGGACTGGTTCGGAATGGCTCCGGAGACGGTCGCCGAGGTGCTCAGGCAGCCCTTCGAGACCCTTCCGTTCGTCCGCTCGCCCCTCGTGACGGGTACGGCGCCGGAGCCGGAACCCCTCCCGCAGACGATCACGCTCGAACAAAACTACCCGAACCCCTTCAATCCGAGGACGACCATCTCGTTCACCCTCGCGCGGACCGCGCCCGTGCGGCTCCAGGTCTTCGACGTGCAGGGGCGTCTCGTCCGGACGCTCGCCGACGGTCTCCGCCCCGCCGGCACGTACACGCTCTCTTTCGACGCCGAGGGGCTGCCGAGCGGCACGTATTTCTATCGCCTCGAAACGTTGGACGGCGTCCGGACGCGCACGATGGCGCTCGTGCGATGAACCGGGCGGTTCGCCTTCATGCTTCGTACGACCAGTCGTCCACCACGCCGAGCACGATCACGTTGGCCGGCGCCGCGCCGCCGAGCAATTGCTCGACGACGGCGCCCTCGCGCGCCACGAGCACGTAATCGCTCATCCCGGCGCCGTAGCCGGGGTCGAGCGCAAGCATGTCTTGCTGCCCCTTCAACGCACCCGCGGCATCGACGGGGTGGACGATGAGCAGCTTCGTGGGGCGAAAGCGTTCGTCTTTCCGGGTGGCTACGATGGCGCCCGTCACTTTACAGAGTTGCATTGAGCGTTGCCCGAAGACGCGGGGAGTCAATGGATTTGTGGCGGCTAAACACCGGGATAATAGGTATTTTATTGTGAAATTTCCGTTAGAGTGGGCGGGTTAGTTAATCAAATCTAGGCAGACAGGATAATTTTGAAACACATTTCTGTTTGAACTTAACACTTTCGAGAGTTTTGAAGGAGAAAGTTGTTTGGAACCTGTGTATATTGTTTCTGTTTGCATTTCGTTCATAAAACCTAATCAACCCCAACTCCCATGTACAGCACCAAAGGTATCGAAGCAGTCGCCACCATCACTGAACTGCGCTCCAAGACCTCTGAACTTGTTGAGCATGCGAAAGAAATCGATCGCGGGATTCTGATTCAGAAGAACAACGAGCCGTACGCCGTTCTGATCAGCTACGATCTCTACATCGATTTGCTCAGCGCAAGGGAAGCCATGTCCAGGAAGCGCAAAAAATAAGACGGATCTTCGGACACCCATTCCCGCCACCCTAGAAGGGGGTCCGTCTTTGGTTCTTCCGGAAGAGCGCGTGATGCCGTTGCCGGCGTCGCGCGTTCTTTTTTTGACGCAGGCGTATTACCTCATGTTTTTTTAGGATATGCGCTGAAGCCCGGCCGGCGCGGATTCGCAAAGAGGCATGATCATTCGGAAGAAATGATGGGGGCTTTTATCACGCTTGGCACTCGTTACGGGGGGCGCATGACCAATTGCACGTTTCAGCGCATGTCGCGCAGGGGTAGGTCTCGTTTTTCGGTCAATGTCGACGATTGCCGGGGCCCCTCCCTCCTTCGGAGGACTCCCCCTTGACACGGGAGAGAATTATGGAGTTGAGAAGCGGGGTCGGAAGGCGCTTCGCAGGTCCTGGAGATCCTCCCCTTATGCTGGAGATCCTCCCCTTATGAAGGGGAGGTGGCCCCGGAGGGGGCGGAGGGTCGGGTCTGTATGAGTTTGAAGGGGCGCTCGAGACCTCCTCTTCCTTCGGAGGACTCCCCCTTGCCGGGGGGAGGGCACAGGCGGGATCAGAGGAGCTTCCGTATGGCTTCGATGCGGCGCACGATGGTTTCCCGGTCCATGGCGCGGTACTTCTCGGGGAGCAGCGCCCGGCTGGTGCATTCGAGCACGGCGGTGAGCGTCTGAAGCTCCACTTCGAGCGGGTAGGTGGGCGGGATGAAGTCGTCCACCGTCTGCCGGAGGATCTCGCTGGTGACGGGGCTGTTCTCGGCGGCGGCCCGGAACTTGGCGCGGGTCAGGAGCGCCTCCATGTCGGCGCCGCTGAAGGTGCGCTCGCCGTTCAGAAGCGACTCGGGGATCTCCTCCATCGGCAGG
>JALSSK010000001.1 GCA_026984335.1 Rhodothermales bacterium | reverse complement strand
ATCCGAGAAAGCACGTTTCTCGGGCAGGACCAGATGCACGCGCGCCATGCGCACCTGTTTGAGGCTGGCGATCGTGCGGGCGAGTTCCCCTTCAAGGGCGCGGCGGAGGTTCACCTTCTGCATGAAGTTGGTCATCCCGAGCGCCCCGGTGTCGAAGAGCTTGTCGCCGAGGGGGCCGTCCGAGATGACGTCTTCGCCCATCAGGGTCATTCGAAGTTCGTACACCTTCTCGCGCGGCACGTAGATGGCCGTGCCGTTCTCCTTCAACTCATACTTGACGCCCTTGTCCGTGAGGGTCTCGATGGCGCGGCTGGCCTCGCTGGGTTTGAGGTTGCTGAAGAGGAGGGCATAATCGGGACGGCTCGCCCAGTAGCCAACGCCGGCGAGTATGGCGATGCTGCCGAGGATAACCGCGCCCAGGGCCAGTTTCTGGCGGGGAGGGAGACGTTTGAGAAACTCCGAGAACTGTTCCAAAAATCCGTTCATCCTACTTCGAGTACTCCCTGTCTATGCTCAAGGATGGGGGGGCGGGCCGTATGCTAGACCTGCATGCGCATTAATTCCTGATAGGTATCCAGCATCTTGTTTCGGACTTCCGTCATGAGTTGAAACGAGAGTTGGGCCTGGTTCATCGCGATCATCACTTCGTGCACGTTCTCCTGTTCTCCGGAGATGAAGGCCGTCATCTGCTCGCCCGCCTCTTTCTGCGCGCCGTCCACGCTTTCGATGGCTTCTTTCAACGTTTCGGTGAAACCGGCGCCGTGCCCGGCGCCCATGCGGGGACGGGGAAGGCTGCGAGGATCGTCGGAGCCGGAAATACCGGCAGAACGCATCCGTTGGAGTTCGGAGAGAGTCATGGGGAACGCGGGTTGGCTTTTAGGGGTCAGGCTCGAAGGTCGAGACGGCTGCCGAGGGCCCGGGGCGTCATGGTGCGGCTGCCGGCGCCGGGACCGTAGAGCCGGAGCGAAAGCGCCGGCGTGGGGGGAAACTCACGAGCGATCATCTGCTGCTCCTCGGGCGAGAGCGGCGGCCCGGGCACGGCGGCTTCGGTGCCTCGAGCGGCGGCCCGCTTCGGCGCTTCGGGAGCCTTCTGCGCCGGAACCGGTTCGCGCGCGGGAGGCGTCCGCCGATACGGATGAATCGATCCGTTCAAAAAAGAGTTGATGCGGTTGCTCATGTGATCTCGGAAAAAGTCGGCGTGGTCAACGTATTCGTCGAATCGTGGCTCAGATGTCGAGGGTTCTTTTGATCATGTCCTTGGCCGTTTGCACCGCCGAGAGGTTGGCTTCATAGATCCGGCTTGCGGAAACCATCATCGCCATCTCCTCGACGATGTTGACGTCCGGGTAGTAGACGTATCCGTCGGCGTCGGCGTGCGGATGGGTGGGGTCGTATTCCTGACGCAGCCGGATCTTTTCGTCGATCTCCGTGGTGGGGCCGAGTTCGGCCTTGTGGAGACGGGTGCGCAGCGTGGGGCCGCTCAGGTGGCGCCCGTCTTTGGTGGACATCTCGCCATCGACCTGGGCGATCAGGTCCGAGAACCTCGTGTATTCTTCGTCGGAGACGCGGTGCACGGCGCGCTTGATGGCGTACGGAGAGCCGTCGGCGGTGCGGGTGGTGGAGGCGTTGGCAATGTTCTCCGAGGCGGCGCCAAGCGCGATCCGCTGGGCCTGCATACCGCGTGCAGACGTCCGGAAAACACTGAAGAAACGTTTGTTGATCAGCATGGAGCGGCGGGAGTGCGGAGCCTAGAAGAGGGGCGGGGGGTACGGTCGGGCCAGTCGGCGCTAGCCCGTGCGTCCCGTGATCGAGATGCGGAGCATGCTGAAGTGCTCCTTGAGCGCGCGCGTGGCAAACTGGGTGCGCATCTGCGTGTCGGCCAGTTCCATCAGTTCGTTTTCCAGAACCGGCGGACCTTCCTCGACCCGCATCTTCGGCTTGACGTCGGTCACGTCGCGGCTGCCGGGCACCGCATGGCGCACCTCCTGTAAAGTTTCCTCAAACGTGACCGATACGCGTTGGTAGTCGGGCGTGTCGAGGTTGGCTATGTTGGCCGAGAGCGCCTGCATGCGCCACGTATAGGCTTGCATGGCGCGTGAGAGGAGTTTGAGCTTGGGCGTTTCCATATCCGCTCCTAGACTTCAGGATAGCGTGACTGCACGCAGCCGCGATGCAACCATTGTGCCCTTTGTTCGAAGGGCCGGGGGGGCGGTATGTCCGGCCGGGCGCCGAGGGCGGAGGGAGAAGCACGTCGGGCTGAGCGAGAATACCCGCGAGAATGGATGCATTCCCGGAGGGCAAAGCCGAAAGCGACGGGCGCAAGGCCGGCGACGGATGCGCGCGCGAGGTCGCCCGGAGAACGCGCGCGCGCAGATCGATGGCGGGAAAAAAGTACGTAGCGGGGAAAGAATTGCCTGACGTTCGGACGATGAAATCTGCGGCTTCTCTTCAGCTTCAGGGGCTCCCGGCCGATATGAAGGAGGAGGCCGTGCGCCGGTCGGATCTACGCATCAGGGAGAACGCCGGAGCGTTTCATCGCATCCACGGGTTCGTGGGGCGAAGAGGCGGACCGGAACAGGAACGGGATCGCAATGGTGCTCCATCCGGCAGCTTCGTCGGTGGCATATGATTTGACCGAGCGCTTCGTACGTGCAAACGCCTTCCGTTTCATCGCGCAGTTTGCATAGACGCATCATCACGTGAACGACGTTTTCTTACGGCACACCGACTTGGCCTCCTCTACGGCACAGCGTTCGAATCAGAGTCCACGTTCGAGGTCCTCCCCGGACGAATCGTTGACGCATCTGGCGCAGGTGCTCGCGCACCGGATACGCGGGCTCGTGACGGGGATCGAAGGGTATACGGATCTGCTCATCGACTCGCTGGCCATGCGAGAGCAACGCGACCTGGCGCTTCGCATCCTCGAGAGCGCCATGCGGATCGAACGGGTCCTGGCCGATCTTCAGCGGTACGGCCGCGAGATTGCGCCCGTGGTGCGAAGCCTGCCCGTCAGCGCCGTGCTCGACGCGCTCGTGGCCGCCCTCGAGGACGACGACCTCGAACGCATCGGCTTCGATGTGAAGGAAGACGCGGACGTCCAGCTTCGCGCCGACCCGCTGCTCCTCCGACAGGCGCTTCTCATCCTGGTTCAAAACGCCATCGACGCCACCCGACAGGGCGGGGCGATCCTGTTCTCTACCGAAGGGGATCACGCCAACCAATCCTTTCATTTCGTGATCCAAAATGACGGCGTCATCCCGTTCGAAGATGCCGCGACGAAAGTCTTCTCCCCGTTTTTTACCACGAAGGCGCATAACCTCGGCGTCGGGTTGACGCTCGCGCGGCGGATCGCGCGGGCGCACGGGGGCACGTTGCGTCTCTCGGCGAACGATCCGGAGACGGGCGTCCGGTTCGTCTTGACGTTGCCGATCCACGAAACCGGGGCCTGAGGCGGAAACGCATACGCGGGAACGAAGAGCATTTTCGTCGACGGCGCGAAAAGCTGCCGGGGGCTTCCACGCACGCTCCGACCGGGCAGGAAAGCAGGGATTAAGGGCGAAATATTAGGCCATCCTGTGGATGCGGGCATTTTCACCTTATATTGCGGTGAGGCCGGGAGGTCTGAAGGTGAATGTCGTACGTACCGCAAGCAAAGGTTCATGGATCGTCAACCCCGTATTCTCTTCGTCGACGACGAGCAACTCTTACATAATCTATTCGAACGACTTTTTGCCCGGCACGGGATGGAGGTGGTCAGTTGCTCGACGGCCACCCAGGCCATGGAGATCCTCAAGGAACAGGCCTTCGACCTTGTCGTCACGGATTTCATGATGCCGGACATGGATGGGCTGGAACTTCTGGCGCACATCCGACAGGAGTATCCCGAGACGCGCGTGATCATGATCACGGCGCACGCCAACGTGCAACACGCCGTCCGTACGATGCAGTACGGCGCCATCGACTATATCGCCAAGCCTTTCGCGACGGCGGATCTGGTGGAGCGGGTCAAGGCCTCTCTGGCGACTCCGGCCGCGGCCTCCGAAAAACCGAAGCCGCGGGCGAAGGCGAGCGCTTCCCGGAAAAAGCAGGCGAAGGTCTCCTTTATCGGAGAGTCGCCCAACATTCAGCGGCTCAAGGAGCGGCTGCCCCGCGTGGCCAAGAACCGCGCGCCGGTCTTTATCCAGGGCGAGAGCGGGACGGGGAAAGAAGTGCTCGCCCGACAGATTCACCTGATGAGCGAGCGCGCTGAAGGGCCGTATGTGACGATCAATTGCGCCAACCTGCCCCGTGAACTGGTGGAGAGCCATCTTTTCGGGCATCGGAAAGGAGCGTTCACCGGCGCCATCGACGACATGGTGGGCGCTTTCGAGCGGGCCGACGGCGGGACCCTCCTGCTCGACGAGATCACCGAGGTGGAACCGGCCGTGCAGGCCAAACTCCTGCGCGTGTTGCAGGAGCGCGAATTTCAGCGCGTGGGGACGACCGAGCCGCAGAAGGTGGACGTCCGCGTGATCGCTACGAGCAACCGAAACGTCGGAGACGCCATTGCCGAAGGCATCTTTCGCGAGGACCTCTATCACCGGCTCTCGGTTTTTCCTCTGATGGTGCCGCCTCTGCGCGAGCGCCTTTCCGACGTGCCGCTACTCGCGAAACATTTCGTGCGCAAATACTGCGAACTCTATGGCCTTCCGGAGAAAAAACTCTCCAAGGACCTCATGAGGCGGTTCAAGGCTCATTCCTGGCCCGGGAACGTGCGCCAACTCGAAAACATGGTCCAGCGCGGGGTGATCCTATCCGCCGACGAGGAGACCATCGAGGTGGAGCACGTGTTCGACGAGTTCTTCGCCGAGGCCGAAGCCAACGGAAGCGGGAAACGGCCCGACGAAAAGATGCAGACCATCGAGGACATGGAGCGGTACATGATCCTTCAGGCGCTCTCTGAGTCGGGCAACAACCAGCAACTCGCTGCGGAGCGCCTCGGCATCAGCGCACGGACCATTCGGAACAAGCTGCGGAAGTACCGGGAAGAGGGGCACATCACCTGACGTCGCGCGGGTGCGGCGTCAGGGACTTCTCAGTCGTTGGCGCACGTCATGATCCGGACGCGCGCCCGTGATTTCATGAGGGGCTTTTCCGGCAGGGGAAAGAATTACCGGAGGCAGGAAAGGACGGGTCCGTCACGCATCTTCCACGTCGGGCGGATACACGACGTCTTCCGCCGTTGGGGGGTAGATATTTTGTTCACCTTCGGGCGGATAGATGTCTTCGGCCTCCGGCGGTTCGCCCGCCGCTTCACCGGCAAGACGATCGGCGACTTTTTGGAGCACGTCCGTTCGTGAGTAGAAGCCGCTCTCCATCCGGTCTTGGATTTTGGCGAGTCGCTCTTCGCTCAACGGCGGGAGCTCCTGGAGGGCCTTGCGTGCGAAGGCGATTTCTCGGCCCCGCTGCGTGTTCGGAAGACGCCCCCGAACGACGTCGGAAAGCTCGATCCGATCCTGAGGCCGGGCGGAGGGTGCGCCGGAGGGATGAGCGGCGGGCGCGCCGGATTCGGTTTTTCCGGCTTCACCGGGCGAAGTCGGCTGAATGGGCGGGGCCCCTTGAAGGCCCGATGAGGCAATGTTTCGAATATCCATAACACTGAAGCGGGTTAAGTCCGCTGTTCACACGATGGCGTCGCGAAGAACGGTGATGATAGGAATGGGGGCATCAACGGTGAAGCAGGGGCGGAGCGCCGAAGGGGGAGCCTCCTTCACGAACTAGCCCTGAAGATTTTTGTTCAACAGGGCGCGGCGAGGCGGGCGCCGGCGGTAGGTCTGATGCGCCGTGCGATGGGTCGTCAGACGTGCGAGCGCTTCGCTCAGCCGGGTCTCGTGCCGTGCCAGGGCTTCCTCCAGACGTCGTTGCTGCCGGACCAGGCGAGATGCGATCTCCTCCCGTTCCGCCGGCGCGATGTGGGCCGCGTCGTGCAGAGAATCAATCAATGCGGTGCGTTCGGATAAGCGCTGCAGAAAGGCGTCGAGGTCTTCTTGCATCAACGCTTCGTACAGACGATCTCCGAGATCAAAAATTGATTGAATCAGAGGGGATTGCATGGCCTCTCACTGGTCTAAGGAGAAGTATATCAAAACATATGCCACTCTTCCAAAACCAGGAGATCAGAAGCCGAAGAAGCTGCCGAGGGTTTGCTGTTGTCCCTGAAACAGCGCGAGGGCTTCCTGGAGCCGTGCGAACTGGAGACGGAGTTGATCTTCGCGTTGCGAGAGCCGGTCCTCGTAATCGGTGATCTGGTCGTCGAGTCGGGAGATGCGGTCGTCGACGGAATCCATGCGATTGTCGATCAGGCCGTTCGTGCCGATGTAGGTGTCGAGGCGGTCTTTGAGGCGTGTGGCGATGCCGTCGCTCCCGGAGAAGAGGGACTGGACGGCGTCAGCGTTTTCGCTGAGCGCGTCGGTGAGGGCATCGGTGTCGGAGAGTTCGAGGGTGCCGTCGTCGTTGATCGTAATCCCGATCTCGGTCAGGAGCGTTGGAGCCCCTACGGGCTGCCCGGTCACCTGCTGGGCAATGTCGCTCCGCATGCCGAATTTCAGCCCGGTGAGCAGCGAATCCCCGGCGAAGTCCGCCCGGATGTCGAGGTCGCTGTCGACCTGTGTGTTTCCGTCGATGAATTCGAGGATTGCGTTGTATTTGCTGATGAAGTCGCTGATCTGATCCGTGATGCCCTCGGTGTCCGGTCCGACGCTGAAGTCAAAGGGGTCGCCGACCTGCTTGAGGTCGAGCGTGAGTCCCTGGAGAGCATCGGTGACCTGGTTGCTGCTCCGGTAGATCGTGAGGCCGTCGAGGACGAACTGGGCGTTGAGTTCCGAATCCGTCTCGCTCGTGCCGACGCTGGTTACCTGACCGCCGCCGGTCCCGGTGGCGACGGCGGCGTTGGTGACGTCGAGCTGGGCCAGAAGTCCCGCGGCGGAGTCGGTGAATTCGAGGCGGTTGGCATAGCCCGTTTGCCCGCTGCGGAGCGAGAGACGAGCGGTGTCCGTAGTTTCGTTGACGACGGAAGCGTTCGCCGCCTCGACGGTCTGGATCGTGCCGGCATCGATAGCGGCGTCCATCGCATCATTGATCGCCAGGGAGATCTCGTCGAGGATTGCTTCGTCCGTCGTGCCCGTAGGGTTGACGGTGACGGAAACCGTCACCCGGTTGTTGGGATCCGTATCGGTGGGACTGGTGACGTTGATCTCGAAGGTCTGCTCTCCATTGGTGTCGAAAAAGCTTCGCAGGGAAGAACCGCTGGAGGTATACTGTTGCGAGATGCGCGTATCGGTGGAGGCCAGGCGGAGCACCTGGAGTGAATGGCTGCCGAGCGGAGCCTCGTCGCCGGCAGTGACGGAAAATGACGTGGCGTCCGAGAGCTCCGCCGAGCGGGCCGCGAACGGGTTCGAGAACGTGTCGGTGAAGCTCGAGAGCAACGTATGCAGGGAAGAGACGTCGCTGTCGAAGGTGTCGAGTGCCGAACTGATACGATCCTGGGTATCCCGTTTGACCTGAAGGTCATACAATGGTTGGCTCTCAACCTGAATGATCTGGCTGATCAGCAGCTCATAAGGATCGTTGGCCTTGAACGTCTGGAAGGCTGCACTAACCATGGCTCACGGAAGGCTTTGTGGGATAAAAAACTCCCGGAAGGAGTCTTTCACGCGCGTTGCGCATCAGGCCGCTTTACGACCAATCACCTGTTCTTTCCATACGGATCGGAGATCGTTCAGTAACTCCTGAATCAGATCCAGATTGCCGCTGATACTTTCCCGCAAACAGAACTCGTAGATGTTGTACAGGCCTTGTGCGATCTCACCGCCCTGCTCAAAGTTCAGGCTGGAGATCAACTCCTTGAGCACGGCCCGCAGCTTGTGGCGGTCCTCTCTATGACAGGCGGCGATGCCGATGTCATAAAGCTTGGTGATCAACTGTTCCGGTGATGCAGACGAAACCGCTTGCTGCTGGTACTGACGCATGCGGATAGCGGTATGCATGGCTTCTCTGAGTTGGATTCAAGAGGTCGGGTGGGTGACAAGGCGTGTGCCTGAATGTTTCTCTCGTGTTTTCTCGCAGCCTGAACGTCGCCGTTCTTGACGGCGCGGAAGCTTTTTCCCGGGATGGACACCTTTTCCGGCCGGTCCGTCCTGCCGGGAGGGCTCTCTGAAGCCTATTATCGGCGAAAGAGGAGAAAGCCTTAAGCCTGAAAGCGGGGGGCATGGCCTCCCCCGGCGAAAAACGGGAGCTCACGGGGAAGGTGCGGGATGGAAGCCAACATCGAGGCATAGTCGATTGGCACGCAAACGGCTCCGGTCCCTGAAGCACAGGCGTCCCGGCGCTCCCGCTTTACGGATCATTTCGAGACGTGGGGGTCGTTGCGCGGGAGATCCAGGCTGGTTTTCAGTCGCCACAGGCAAAACCAAAATAGAATATGGCCCGAGCCGCACGAAGGCTGGAACGGAACAGGAGACGAGAACCGTCCCTGAGCCTCAGCATGATGGTCAGGAATGAAGCGCAGACGCTCGAGAAGGGATTGCGTCTGGCCCGCCCGCATGTCGACGAGATCGTGGTGATCGATACCGGCTCGACCGACGGAACGCAGGAGATCGCCCGAAGATATGCGGACGTATTCGAGGAAATCGAGTGGCCGGGGTCTTTCGCAGAAGCCCGAAACTACACCTTCGAGAAAGCTTCCGGTGATTTTATCTTTGTTCTCGACGGCGATGAATATCTGCCGGATGCCCAGCACTGGAAGCGTGTGCGGAAGGCGCTCAGAAATCCCAGGCTTGCGGCGCTTCAGGTGCTCATTCGTAACCTGTTGCCGGACGGGCAGATCATCGCCGCGGACCGTATGTGGCAGGAGCGGGTGTTCCGAAACGATCCGGAGATCCGATTTGAGGGCCGGGTGCATCACCAGGTGCACGACGCGCTCGTGGCCCACATGGCTCGCACGGGGCGGGAAGTGCGCCGCGTCGAAGCCGAGATCATCCATACCGGCTATGCGTTGTCGAAAGAGAAGATGGCGCAGAAATACACGACCCGGATCGATCTGCTGAAGCAGGAATATGAGCATCCGCGCGCGGCGAGATACCGGGCCTATTATGGCTATCAACTCGGGGTGGTCTATTTCGTCCTGCACGAATATGAAGAAGCGGCCAGCCTCTTCAACGAACTGGAATATGCGTATCTGTCCCCGGACAACGCTTTTTATACCCACCTTCTCGCGGCGCAAACGGGTCTGAAGATCAACAATATTCCGATGGCCCTTGTGCACTCGAACGAGATGCTCACGATCAACCGGGAGGAACCGGTGGCGTATTACACGACCGGGCTCGCGCTTCTCGGCGCTCGGCAGATCGGAGACGGCGTGTTGATGTTGCTGGAAGCGTTTAACGTCAATGACGCCGCCGGCTCATCGGTCCGCTTCGTGCTCAGCACCGACGAGTTGCTTCGGGTGCTGAGTATCGTATGCGGAAAGATTGGGCTTGAAGACCATGCCCGCGTCTTCAATTCCTTGAGGGGAGAGGAGACGTTTAACCCGGAGATCGTCAAGGCGCTGATCACCTCCCTGAAGACGGGCATCGTGCACGCGGAGATGCGGGGGGCGGCCTAGCGGCGCGAGGGAGAGCCGAGCAGGGAACCGCCTTTGATAGAAAAGCAAACAGCCCCTCCACTTTCGCGGAGAGGCTGTGCCGGATAGAGTGCCAGTCCATCCAGGAACCCATGGGAGCTATGCCAGAACCGTTCCCAGGGTGGGTATCAGCGTTTAGGCTAGAACAGCGACAGCACGGCCTGCGGCGAGGAGTTTGCCTGCGCCAGAGAAGCGATGCCGGTCTGCTGGAGAATCTGGAGCTTGACGATCTCCATCTGCTCTTTGGCAAAGTCGGCGTCTTCAATCCGACTCCGGGCCGACTCGTTGTTCGTGATCGCCGTCGAGAGGGCGTCCTGCTTGAAGGAAAGCCGCTTCTGGCTGTCGCCGATGTCGGCGAGCTTGTTGGCGACGGTCGTGATGGCCGTGTCGATGGTGCTCAGCAGCGAGGTGGCCGCCGAGGCTGAGGACACGTCGATGGAGCCGGTGGCCACGCCAAGCTGTCCGACGGACATCGTGCCGACCGTCACGGAGAAGGAGTCTCCGGATTCCGCGTTGACCTGGAACGAGAAGGCGCTGGACGTGAAGAGCGCCGTGCTGTTGAAGGTCGTGTCTCCGAGAATGTCGGTGACTTCTTCGGAAAGCGCCTTGAGCTGATCCGAGATGGCGCTTCTCTCCGAAGTGCCCATCGTGTCGTTGGCGGCCTGGACGGTTTTCTCCTTCATCGTCTGAAGGATGTCCATCACGGTTCCAAGGCTGCCCTCGGCTACGGTGAGCATGCTCTTGGCGTCGCCCACGTTGGAAAGGGCCTGGGCCTGGCCGCGGACTTTTGCCTCAAGCTTTTTGGCAATGTTGAAACCAGCGGAGTCGTCTTCGGCACGGTTTATGCGTTTACCGGTGGCAAGCCGCAACTGGCGCATGCCGAGGTTCTGGTTCGTCATCTGCAGCTGGTTGAGAGAATCCAGCGCTTGCAGGTTCGTATTAATTCGGGTTAAATCTCCGAAAGCCATAATATTCCCTCCTTTAGGTTAGTCTGAGTCGTTTAAAAGGCACTGAGGGGGGTCTCAGGTGCGGGACTGTGTGGCAGCACGGTCCCGCACTTTCTTTTTGCTCTTCCGTCGCGCTCCCGAGGGGGCGTCATCCGAGCGATTTCCGTTGGTCAAAGTCGGCTTCCACGGTGGGACGCCTGCTTACTGGAGCAACTGGAGGATGGACTGCGGTCCCGCATTGGCCTGGGCCAGGGCCGCCGTACCCGTCTGCTGCAGAATCTGAAGCTTGACGATTTCCATTTGCTCCTTGGCGAAGTCGGCGTCCGCGATGCGGCTTCGCGCGGCTTCGTTGTTCGTGATCGCTATCGAGATCGCATCCTGCTTGAACGTCAGCCGCTTCTGGCTGTCACCGATGTCGGCAAGCTTGTCTGCGACGGTGGTGATCGCCGTATCGATGGTCGATAAGAGGGACGTGGCCACGGAGGCCGAGGACACATCTATCGAACCGGTGGCGAGACCCATCTGTCCGACCGACAGGGTGCCGATCGTGACGGCGAAGGAGTCGCCGGATTCAGCGTTCACCTGGAAACTGAACGTCGCCGACGTGAACAGCGCGGTGCTGTTGAACGTGGTGTCGTCCAGAATGTCCGTGACTTCATCGGAGAGGGCCTGCAATTCGTTCTCAATCGCAGTGCGCTCCGAAGAGCCCATCGTGTCGTTGGCGGCCTGGACGGTTTTCTCCTTCATCGTCTGAAGGATGTCCATCACGGTTCCAAGGCTGCCCTCGGCTACGGTGAGCATGCTCTTGGCGTCGCCGATGTTGGCCAGTGCCTGGGCCTGACCCCTCACCCGTGCCTCCAGCTTCTTCGCGATGTGGAAGCCGGCCGAGTCATCTTCGGCCCGGTTGATTCGGCTGCCGGTGGCAAGCCTCATCTGGCGGACGCCAAGGTTTTGATTGGTCATCTGAAAGCGCCGAAGCGCATCCAGCGACTGGATATTCGTGTTGATTCGAGAGAAATCTCCGAAAGCTCCCATGATACCTATCCTGGTTGAGTGAACGGTTCTGGACTTAGAGCAATTGGCGGTTGCTGAAGGGTATATCGTCCCGTTGATTCCAGACCTTAAATATTTTTTCTTCGGAAGCCGGTTTGGGTGAGCCGGCCTGCCGGAAGGGATAGACGGGCCCGATTCTTTTCTGAGCGCGCCTCCGGACCAAGGCATGCTGCGGGCGGGCGGGAGGCGGCTCTTTGGGCGTCTCACGGCCGATATCCCTAACCGCGGCGCGGCGGAACGCAAGCGCATACGGGGGGCGGCCCGGACGACCCTGCGTTTTTTCGGGAGGAGCGGAAAACAATCGCTCCCGGCGCATATCTTCGGGGCGTATCCTGAAAGAGAAACGGCGCGAGCCGGGACGCCATGATGAAAGCTGTTGTCGTCCATCACCCCGGCGGTGTGGAGGCGCTCGCGATGGGCGTCCGGCCGAAGCCGCAGCCGGGCCCCCGGGAACTGCTCGTGCGGGTGGCGGCGACGGCGCTCAACCGGGCCGATTTGCTTCAGCGGGAGGGGAAGTATCCGCCGCCGGTAGGAGCGAGCGACATCCTCGGGCTGGAACTTGCGGGGACCGTCGAGGCGACCGGGGCGGAAGTGCGGCGCTGGAATCCGGGCGACCGGGTCTTCGGGCTTCTCGCGGGAGGCGGGTACGCCGAATACGCCCTCCTGCACGAGGACCTGGCCATGGCGATCCCGGAGGAGCTCTCCTTCGAGGAAGCGGCCGCGCTCCCGGAGGCGTTTCTCACGGCGTATCAGGCCCTGTACTGGCTCGGCGAGATGCAGCCGGGGGAGCGGGTGCTCGTCCACGCGGGTGCGAGCGGCGTCGGCACGGCGGCGATCCAGCTCGCCCGGGCCGCCGGGGCGCATCCTCTGGTCACCGCTTCGGCGGCCAAGCACGGGCGCTGCCGGAGCCTCGGTGCAGCGCTGACCATCGACTATCGCTCCGAGGACTTCGCCGCGCGGGTACGGGAGGCGACCGGGGGGCGCGGGGCGGACCTGATCCTCGACTTCATCGGCGCTCCGTACTTCACACGCAACCTTCGGACGCTCGCCGTGGACGGGCGGCTCGTCCTGCTCGCCACGATGGGCGGGGCCGAGCTCGAGGGACTCGACCTCCGACTCCTCTTCAAAAAACGCGCAAAAGTGGTTGCCTCGACGCTTCGCAATCGCAGTCTGGAATACAAGATCCGGCTCACGAAAGAACTTGCCCCGCTCCTGCGTTTTCTCCTCGAAGAAGGACGGGTTCGCCCGGTGATAGACGCCGTGTTCGACTGGGAGGACGTCGCCGAGGCGCATCGGCGCATGGAGGCCAATCGCAACGTAGGCAAGATCGTCTTGCGCGTGCAGGGAGCCTGAAGAACCTTTTTCCGCCAAATAACGTACGGCATCACCGTTAGTCCCGACCCACGGATCCGCATCGACATGTCCTCACGATACCTCTTTTTGCTGGCGTTCGGCCTGTTTGCGCTCACCGCCTCGGCCCAGGACGGGCAAATCGTTCAGCCGTACAAGCAGTTCACCCTCGAAAACGGCCTGAACGTCATTCTCCACCGCGACGCTTCCACGCCGCTCGTCAGCACCAACCTCTGGTATCACGTCGGTTCGGCGTATGAAAAACCCGGGCGAACGGGCTTCGCCCATCTCTTCGAGCACCTCATGTTCGAAGGCTCGAAGCACGTGCCGGAGGGCAAGATCGACGAGTGGTTCGAGGCCGTCGGCGGCTCGCCCAACGGTTCGACTACGAACGATCGCACGAACTACATGCAGACGTTCGCGAGGAACGGGCTCGAACGGGCGCTCTTCATCGAATCCGATCGCATGGGCTATCTCCTCGACGCGATCACGCCCGAGAAAGTGGATGGGCAGCGGGACGTGGTCAAGAACGAACGGCGGCAGAGTTATGAGAATCGGCCGTACGGACTCGCCTGGCAGACGATCGGAGAGAATCTCTATCCGCCCAATTTCCCGTATCACTGGCCTGTCATCGGCTCTATGGAGGACCTCTCGGCGGCGACGTACGAGGACGTCGTGGACTTCTTCAAGAAGTATTATACCCCGAACAATGCAAGCCTCGTCATCGCCGGGGACATTGACCTGGAGACGACGCCGGCGCTCGTGGAGAAATGGTTCGCCGAGATCCCGGCGGGGCCGAAAGTGGAACCGCTCTATGCCCCGACCCCTTCGCTCGACGCCGAAAAACGGATCGTCATGGAGGATCGGGTGCAGTTGCCCCGGCTGTACATGGCGTGGATCACGCCGCCCGCCTTCGCGCCCGGCAACCCGGCGGCGGACGTGGCGGCGGAGATCTTCGCGGGGGGGAAAAACGCCCGGCTGTACGAGCGACTCGTGTACGACCTCCAGATCGCCCAGGACGTTTTCGCTTTCCAGAATTCCAAGAAACTCGCCTCCGAGTTTTTCATCGTCGCGACGGCGCGCAGGGGGCACACGCTCGAAGAATTGCGGGCCGTGATCGACGAGGAGGTCGCCCGCCTTGCCACGGAAGCGCCGTCCACGCGGGAGATGAGCCGCGTGGTCAATCAGAACGAGACGGCTTTTCTCGAACGCCTCGAACTGCTCGGGCAGAAGGCCGATCAGTTCAACGCCTATTTTTACTATACGCGCAACCCCGACTATTTCAACGAGGACCTGAGCGCACTCAAAGCGCTGAGCCCGAATGACGTGTCGGCTTTCGTGAGCGCCTATCTCCGGCCCGATCGTCGCGTCGTGCTCAGCGTCGTCCCGGAGGGCGCCGCCGCCCTCGCCGTTCCGGACAGCCGGCCCGCCGCCGAGACGACGCCCCCCGGCGATTGACCCGCCGGTCCCGCCGCTCGTCCGCCTCGCTATGCTTTTCCTTCAGCCCCTCGGATCATGAAACGCAGTCTCTTCACCTTTTGCTGGTTCTTCGTTGTGGCGGTGACCCTCGGGTCCGCGCGACCGGCAAAGGCACAGACGCCGGACCGGAGCGTGCCGCCGCCCGTCGGTCCCGCTCCGCGCGTCACGCTTCCGCCCATCCATACCTTCACGCTCTCGAACGGTCTCAGCGTATGGGTCGTGGAGAAGCATCAGGTCCCGCTCGTGCAGGCGCTCCTGCTCGTCGAAGCGGGGCAGGCGTATGAGCGACCGGGACAGTACGGCCTCGCCGACCTGACCGCCGACATGCTCGACGAAGGCGCGGCCGGCCGCTCGGCGCTCGAACTCTCCGACGCGATCGATTACCTCGGCGCCCGCTTCTCCGTCAGCGCCTCCGATTTCCTCACCACGGTCGGCCTCCGCGTGCCCACGGAGCGTTTCGAGGAAGCCCTCGGGCTCATGGCCGACGTGACGCTTCGGCCCGACTTTCCGGAGGCCGATCTCGAACGCCTTCGGCTCCAACGCCTGACGGAGATGCTCCGCCGCCACGACGAGCCGACCGAGATCGCCGGCGCGATGCTTTATCAGACCCTCTTCGGCAAGGATCACCCGTATGCGCGGTATCCGCTCGGGCGGGAAGACGACCTCCGGCGGTTCACCACGGACGACCTCCGCGCGTTTTATGCGGCGCACTACGGGCCGGCCCGCGCCGCGCTCATTGTGGTGGGAGACGTCACCCCGGACGAGGTGATGCCGAAGCTCGAAGCGGCGCTCGGCGCGTGGACCTCCGAAGCCGGGCCCTCCAACCCGGATGTGCCGGTCGTCCCACAGGTGACGGGGCGGACCGTCTACCTCGTCGACAAGCCCGGCGCGGCGCAGTCGGTCATCCGGATCGGACGCATCGGGCCGGGACGCGACACCGGCGATTATTATGCGATTCAGGTGATGAACACGATCCTCGGCGGCTCGTTCACGTCGCGGCTGAACCAGAACCTCCGGGAGGACAAGGGATACACCTACGGCGCTCGCTCGAGTTTTGACATGCGGCGGAAACAGGGGGCCTTCGTCGCCGGAGCCGACGTGCAAACCGCCGTCACCGGTCCGTCGCTCGCGGAGTTTATGAAAGAGCTTCGCGGCATCCGGGAGCCGATCCCGGCGGAGGAGGTCGACCGGGCGAAAAACTTCCTCGCGATGCGTTTCCCGGCGAATTTCCAGGCGGTGCGTCAGGTAGCCGGGCGTCTGGCCGAACTCGAAAACTTCGATCTGCCCCTCGATTCCTACGAAAAATACACCGACGGCATCCTCGCCGTGACGGGAGAGGCCGTCGCGGAAGCCGCGCGAAAATACGTCGATCCCGACAACCTCGTCCTCGTGGTCGTGGGGGATCGGAGCGTGATCGAAGAACAGGTGCGGGCGCAGGGCCTGGGCCCGGTGAAGATCCTTTCCGTCACCGACGTGCTCGGGGCGCCTCCGGAGTTTTCGGGCGAGTCGGACTGATCGCTTTTCTCAAAGACGGGGCGTGCGCGGATCATCGACGCGCGGTCATCCCTTCGCCGGAATCTCTGTTGCCGATTCCGCCTCTTCGAGGTCGATGGGCGGGAGGTCGTGGTACCACTCATGATGAGGCGACCATCGCCCGCATCGGGGGCAGGCGGTGTGCCGCCATACTTTTCCGCAGCCCGGACAGCGGCCCTGCGTGTCGAAGGTGTTCCAGAGGGTCATACATTCGCATTGCCACCGGTCGTGGGGCCGGGGTTCATACGCGCACTTCGGACAGGCGATTTTCATGGCGTCGTTCGGCTCGATGGAAAGGGAAGCGTGGTGGACCGGGGTCTTTTCCCATCGTATGACGCGGCGGCGCGTGAGGTTCGGGGGAGGCCGGAGTTTTACGGGAGCGCCGTTTCACGGGCCGTCACGCCGAGGCCCGGACGGTCGGGGAGGGTGATGCGCCCGTTGTCGAAGCGCATGCCGGAGAAGGGGTCGTTGGCGAGGTGGACCGCACCGTCGAGGTCGAGGAAGTCGGCGAGCGGGGCGAGGTGAGCGGCGGCCGTGACGGCGACGGAGCTCTCGATCATGCAGCCGAGGAGGACCTTCATGTCGAGCGCTTTCGCCACGGTGATCATGCGCCGCGCTTCGTGGAGTCCGCCCGTTTTGGCGAGCTTTACGTTCACGCCGTCGGCGGCACCGGCGAGCACGATGGCATCTTCGGTTCGGTGGGCGCTCTCGTCGGCGATGAGCGGGGGGACTCCGGCGGGGAGGTGGCGGCGGAGCACGTGCCAGTCGTCGGGGTCGCCGGCGGGGATGGGCTGTTCGATGAACAGCAGGTCGTATTCGGTCAGGCGAGGGATGAACAGGGCGGCTTCGCGGACGCTCCAGGCGCTGTTCGCGTCCACGCACAGCCGGGCGCCGGTCTCCTCGCGGGCGATGCGGATGATCTCCTCGTCACGCTTCGTCGAGCCCGTGCCGATTTTCAGCTTGAGGAGGGGGGCGTCCCGGTGACGGGCGAGGGTTTTTCGGAAGGCGGCGTTGCTCTCGGGGATGCTGAGGGTGCGGGCGCTGAGGGGGGCGCGCTCGGGGTCGAGGCCCCACAGGCGATAGAGGGGATGGCCGAGCCGCTTGCCCCAGAGATCGTGGAGGGCGAGGTCGACGGCGGCGCGGGCGGGGGCGGGGCCGGGGGGAAGGGCGTCGAGGACGTGCACGAGCGGCGGCGCGTCTTCGGCGAGCAGCGCGTCGAGGTCGAGGCGACGGAGGTAAGAGACGACCTCCTCCATCGAGAGGGCGTAGTACGGAGGGAGCGCGCCTTCGCCGAGCCCGTCGCCGAGGTGGACGAGGACGTTGTGCCGTTCGGTGCTCGTGCCGTGCGCGATGCGAAAAGGCGTCGCGAGGCGGAGCGTGAGCGTTTGAACGGTCATCTTCATCGAGGCACGAGCGGGCGCGTCAGTTCGTGAGGCTCCGGATGGGAGCAGGGATGCGCCCGCCGCGAAGGGCGAAGGGCGCGTTCGAGAGCGTGGAGACGGCCATGATGGGCGCGCGGCCGAGGAGCCCGCCGTAGTCCGCCACCTCGCCGACGCCTTTGCCCCACACGGGGATAAGGCGGCACGAGGTCGTCTTGTCGTTCACCATGCCGATGGCGAACTCGTCGAGCATGATCCCGGCGAGGGTCTCCACGGGGGTGTCGCCGGGGACGGCCACCATGTCCAGCCCCACGGAACAGATGGCCGTCATGGCCTCCAGCTTTTCGAGGGTGATGTGACCTTTCATGGCCGCCTGCACCATCGCCTCGTCTTCGGCGACGGGGATGAACGCGCCGCTGAGGCCGCCGACGTGCCGGGCGGCCATCAGCCCGCCCCGCTTGACGGCCTCGTTGAGAAGGGCGAGGGCGGCCGTCGTGCCGGGCGCGCCCACGTCTTCGAGCCCCATCGCGACGAGGATCTCGGCGATGGAGTCGCCCTCGGCGGGCGTGGGCGCGAGCGAGATGTCGACGACGCCGAAGGAGATGGGCATGCCGGTCTTCCGGCTCAGGAGCTCGGCGCATCGATGCCCGACGAGCTCGCCCGCGCGCGTGATCTTGAAGGCGGTGCGTTTGATGGCGTCGGCGAGCGCACCAAAGCTCGCCGAGGCGCCCACCTCACCGACGGCGCGGAGGATGACGCCCGGCCCGGAGATGCCGACGTTGATCGTAGCCTCGGGCTCGCTCACCCCGTGAAAAGCCCCGGCAATGAAGGGGTTGTCCTGGACGGCGTTGCAAAAAGCCACGAGGCGGGCGCATCCGATGGAGTCACGGTCGGCGGTCAACCGGGCCGTCTCCTTCACGGCGCGGGCCATCGCGAGGACGGCGTCGCCGTTGATGCCGGCCTCCGTCGAGCCGCAATTGACCGAGCCGCAGACCCGCTCCGTGGTCGCCATCGCTTCGGGGAGCGCCTCGATGAGCGCGCGGTCGCCGGCGGTCATGCCCTTCTCGACGAGCGCCGAGAACCCGGCGATGTAGTCGATCCCTACGTGGTCCGCCGCCGCGTCGAGTATCTGGGCGAGGGCAATGAAGTCGTCTCGCGAAGCGCCGTCGGCCACGAGCGCCATCGGAGTGACGGAGACGCGCTTGTTCGTGATGCGCACGCCGAAGAGGGCCTCCACCTCTTCGGCCGCGTGCGCGTGGTGCGCCGCCGTCCGCCGGATCTTGTCGTAAACCCGGGCGCGCACGGTCTGCGGAAGACGGCTGCTGCAGTCACGAAGCGAGATCCCGAGCGTGATCGTCCGGATGTCGAAGTTTTCGACCTCGAGCATCTGTACGGTGTCGATGATCTCTCGAATGTCGTAGCGCATGGAGGAGACCGGGGATTCGAAGAAGGGTGGTTCGGGAAAAAGAGAGGCTCACGGGACGTGCTCCGGCGGGATACGCCGGCGCGCGTCGGAAGATGCGCCGGTCAGGGACGGTGCATCGCGTTGAACAGATCTTCGTGCTGAACGATGATGCGGACCTGCAGCCGCTCGCCGATCGCGGAGAGCTTTTGCTGAAGGGTGCGCACGTCGCCGCGCATGTTCGTGATGTCGGTGAGCATGATGAGCGTGAAGTATCCCTGAAGGATTTTCTGTGAGACGTCGAGGATGTTGCACCCGGCGTCCGAGACGACGTTCGTGATGGCCGCAAGGATGCCGGGCCTGTCCAGGCCGTACGCCGTGACGATGGCGCGTTCGCCCGGCTCGGGAGAGACGAAAGGAGCCTCGGGCGCGGGGGTGGTTGCCTCGCCGTATACTTCGTCGAGGACGACCTGAGCCACGGCTTCCACCCGGTCCGGGGTGGCGTCCGGGCCCATCGCTTCGGTGACGCGTTCTACGAGGCGGCGGATCTGGGTCATGAGCATCGGGTTCGGTCGGAGGGAAGAGGATCGGAGCGGCGGATGCCCCGGTCCATACAGCCCCGCCAACATACCAAATTTCCGGCTCACGCTCCACCGTCCCCCCCGGGGGAAGTTTGAAGAAAGGAGCCGTTCGTCCCTGCGGTCCAAAAAAAAGAGCCGCGCCCGTTTCCGAGCGCGGCTTTCTCTCCTTCGCAAAGAGGAGGCTATTTCTTGGGTTTGGTCAGCGCCGTGAAGAACGAGTTCACCTGTCCGCCCCGCGTGACGCGGGCGACTTTGACGATGAAGGTCTTGCCGGGCTCGATCTTGTCGTAGATCTCCTGAAACTCGGTCGCGTTCCGGACGGGTTTGCGGTCGATCTCGGTGATGATGTCATACTGCCGGAGTTCGGCTTCCCGGAAGGCGTCACTGTTTTCGTCGATGTTGACGACGAGCACGCCGGTCACGTCCTGGTCCGTGAGGCCGAGCCGCTCCACGGTGGCCGGGGTGAGGTTGCGAATCTCGAAGCCGAGGTCCTCCTTCATCACGTCGGAGTTCCGGTCTTTCGGGCGCGGCCCTTCTTTCTCGGCGGTGAGGTCGTCCGGGCGCGTGCCGAGCGTGACGGTCGTGGTGTGGCGTTCGCCGTCGCGCACATAGGTGAGCTTCACCGTGTCGCCCGGGTGCTTGTTGCCGATGATGGTCAGGAGCTGGTAATTGTCCTGGAGTTCCCGGCCATCGACGGCGACGATGACGTCGCCTTCCTTGAGGCCGGCCTCGTCGGCGGGGGTGCCGGGCTGGACCTCCGAGACCAGCGCCGATCCGCGCGGCACGTTCCAGGCTTCCGCAAGGGCCGGGCTCACCCGGCCGAAGAGGACGCCCAGATAACCCCGGCGAACGCTGCCGCTCTCGATGAGCTGGTCCGTCACGTTTTTCACCACGTCGACGGGGATGGCAAAGCCAATGCCCTGATAGCCGCCCGAGCGCGAAAAGATCGCCGAGTTGATGCCGATGAGCTGTCCTTCCAGGTTGACGAGCGGGCCGCCCGAGTTGCCGGGGTTGATGGCTGCGTCGGTCTGGATGAACGCCGCGAAGGTGTTGAGCTGGCTGAGGTTGACGCTCGTGCGCCCCATCGCGCTCACGATGCCCGCCGTGACGGTGTTGCCGAGATCCTCGGAGAGCGGCGAACCGAAGGCGAGCACCCACTGCCCCACGCGCACCGTGCCGATGTCGCCGAAGGTGATGGCGGGCAGGTTCTCGGCGTCGACCTTGATGACGGCGAGGTCGCTGGCGGGATCACTCCCGACCACCTGCGCCTCGTAGAATTCTCCGTCGAAGAGTTTGACTTCGAGTTCGTCGGCGCCGTCGATCACGTGGTTGTTCGTGATGATGTAGCCGTCGGAGCGAATGATGACGCCGGAGCCGAGCGCCTGGGAGCGCAACTCACGGTCGCGATCGCCGCCCGGCGCGTTGAAGAAGTTTTCCCAGGGCGTGCCCTCGAAGGGATTGGTTAATTGCTGCCGGACCACCTTCTCCGAATGTATCTGAACGACGGTTGGATTGATGGCCTCGGATACCTGGATGAACGCCTCTTCGAAGTTGCGGGCTTCGCTGCCGAGCCGCACGGGCGCTTCGGCGCCGTCGTTGAAGGCCGCGGCGTGGCTCGCCTCGGTCCATGCAGCGTCGGAGGTGAAAAGGTTCGCGCCCGCCGTGGTGAAAAGAATGCCTGCAAGGAAGGCAGCCACCACGAGGACGAGAGCGGTTGTTTTGCTTTGAATACGCATAGGTGTCCTCTCTGTATTTGAAAAGGTGACGCGAAAAGGGAACGGCGTCACCGGCTTTGTGAGCAGGATAACGGGTTCTACCGTCAATATGGCAGAAGAACAGGCTTGATTTCAAGCGCCGGAGTGGAAGAAAAAAGCATGCCGACCGGGCGGAGCGCCGAAGGAGCATCCATCGACGCCCTGTCCGGAAAGCGCCGCGGGACGGGTCGCTTTCGCCGCGCGTCAGCCGGTAAACGGAGCAGAGAGGGGAATTCGTATGCGGCGGCGGAAAAGCCTGCGGCTCAGGAGAGAAGGGGGGCAGCGGAACGCAAGCGCGGACGTCACAACACTTGACGGCGCTTGTAGCCCTTGCCGGGGGACGGCGTATGCTTTCGAGCCCGGGCCTCGAGTTTCTGCGCGCGCGCGATGGCCCTTTTAACCTTCTGGACGAGCAACGCATGGTCGAAGGGCATGATGACATAGAAGTTGACGCCCGCATTCACCGCCTCGAGCACATCCTCCGGCGTCCCTTTCGAGGAGAAGAGGACCACCTGGGTGTGCTCGTGTCCATGGGTCTCGCGCAGTATTCGGGTCAGTTCCAGCCCGCTCATGTCTTCGAGATCCGCTCCGGTGATGATGACGGAAATGCCGTTTGCCGTGGCAAGCTGGACGGCCTGTGATCCTGAGGTAACCTCAAAAAGATCCATTATGCCCGCCGGTTGCAACGTGTTGCGGACCATTCGACAGACCGTGGTGGATTGATCGGCGATCAGGATGTTCATGATGATAGGTTAGCTCTCGGAGTGCGGGGGGCGGTGGAGAGGAAGATGGGGGGATTAACCGAGGTCTTTTACGCCTGAGAGCGTGGTGGAGGTCAGGTTCTGGACGTAATAGTCGAGGTGCTCTCGTTCTGCGTCAAGCTCGGCTAAGAGTGCGTCCGAAGTCTCGAACTGCGGCAGGTCGGTCGTGATGATCTCGTCCCAGAGCGCATGATTCCGGCAGTGGTCCCACGATACTTTGTGTGTGAACGAGTAGCCGATGGCTTTGGCCATCATGTTGGCGGCGGCCGTAGCGCGAAGGAGCCGGTTCGTGGACTCTTCTCCGGTGTCCCGGTCGAAGTCGTGGTGAAGACGGATCACCTCGGTGAGGGCGTCGGGGAAACCGAGCTTGCGGGCCACGTACTCGCCGGCCTCGGTGTGGTCGCAACCGAAGAGGAGTTGTTCGAGTCCGCGCATGTCTCCGGAGAGAATCTGCTGATCGTAGGTCTGGCGTTCGTAGAGTTCGACGGCGTCGTCGGGATAGTTATAGACGAGGATGATCTTCCCGAAGTCGTGGAGCAAACCGGCGGTAAAGCTTGCCCCGATGTTTTTTGTTTTGCGGCGGGGCGTGTGCAGCCGCGGCGGTCCCTCGATGAGGTGGCGGGTCAGAAAAGCCGTAGCGATGCTGTGGCGGATGAGGCGCAGATAGAGCCTGGAGGCCGGACCTTCGAGGGCGGAACGCAGCTTGAGCATGTTCATCCCCATCACGATGCCGGTCACCGCCACGGGACCGAGCATCACCACGGCCCGCTCCACGCTGTCGATGGAACGTTGGAGGCCGTAGTATGCGGAGTTGACGATCTGAAGCAACCGCGCCACCACGATGGGGTCGCGCTCGACCATGGTGGTCACCGGCTCCATCTCGAGTTGGTCCGGCTGGTTGATCAGATCCATCGCCTCGACGAGGGTCTGAGGCAGGGGCGGGCTGCGCAGTTCCAGGTTGCTCAACGTCGGGCGAAACCGCCCCTTGGCGCCGTTTGATGATCCGTGCATACTCATTACGGCTCGGAAACTGGGACGCCCCTCCGGGGGAGGGCACATCGTGGATGATTCAGGCGGCGAGGCTGAGAGCGCCCGGCTTCGTGAGGGCGCGGGCCTCGTCGAGCTTCCCCTCGCGGATGCACAGCGCCACCAGCCGACGGCGGAGGAGCTGGCTTTGCGGCTCGCGCGAGAAAGCGTTTCGGTAGAGCGGCAGGGCCTCTTTGGTCCATCCGCTCTGGACGATGGTCTGAAGCAGTTCGTCGGCGAGCTCGGCGGGACGCTCGGCGATCAGGATCGCCGCGGCGGCGGCGGCATCCTCGGGACGGTTGCGGTAGAGCGAGAGCCGGAACCAGTCTTCCAGAACCTCTGTGGGCATCGACGGAAGACCCTTCGGATAGGCTTCGTTCAGATGCCCGGCGACCGTCTCCCATTCGCCCAGCCTCCAGCTCCACGACGCGAGCGCGTGCAGCCGGTCGATGCGGCGGAGCGGCTCATCCCATACCGGCACCGGCCGGGCGATTTCCAGGTTCGACAGATGCATGTAGGCTGCCTTGAAGGCGCGCTGAATGGCAAGGATCGACAGGTGAATCCGGTGGGCGGACCACTGCCCGGGGAACAGATCGAGGGAACGACCGGCCTGCCTCCGCGCGCGGTCGGTGGCTCCACTGTATAATTCGGCAGCGGCCAAGCCCACCTTTAATGCGGCGCGCTCGCTTGCGGCGAAGAGCCGCTGCGCGTCGAGGATGTGCCGGGCCCGCGTGAGCGCCAGGGCCGGGTTGCCCGTGTGGAGCGCATCCCATATCGGGTGAATGGTCTCGGGCAGCTTCTCATGCGGCGTGAAGCCGAGGTCGGGCAACCGGTAGTTGGCGAGGAATCCCTGGGTCTGTCGGGTCGTGATTTTGCGTAGCATAGCTCTGGGCACGGGGTTGTTTATCGGAGGAAGTCAAGGAGGGTGTTCTGCTGGAGGGTGGCCATCATCTGGAGCGTGGCCTGAAGGCTCGTCTCCGTGCGGTTCAAATCAAGGACGACCTCGGTGACGTCGGCATCTTCGTAATACGAGCGCCGGCTCTCGAATTCGATGCGGGCGCTTCCGAGCTGTTCGTTGATTCGGTCGAGGCGGTTGGCCAGGTTGCCGGCCTCGGTCGCGGTGTCGAGAAGGTGGTCGCGGGCGGTGATGAGCTCGCCCAGGGCGGTGTCGATCTGGGTCGCGTCGTTCGTGCGGATGGCGTCGATCATTCCCTGAAAGGCTTCCGTGATCGTGAAGCCGGAGCCGGTCTCGAGAATCCGCTGCCCGGTGATGTTCACGTCGAGGTTCACGTCCGGGCCGACGGCCCGGGTGCGGCCCTCGTCGTTGCCGTAGTAGGTGATGCCGGCCCCGTCGGCGGTGGCGGAGCCGTCCTGCTCGAAAGGCCGCACCGTCGTGTTCGTGCCGGCGAAAAGATATTCGTCGTCTACCCTGGTGTTCAGCACGTCGAGGATCTCGGCGAGGGAACTCTCGAGGCTGGAGGCGATGGCTTCCCGGTCCTCGTCGGTCAGGGTGTCGTTGGCGGCCTGGATGGCTTCTTCATGCGCGCTCGTGAAGAGGTCGGCGAGTGTGTTGAGGTTATCCTGGGTATGATCCACCCAGCTCTGTGCGACGACGATGGACTGCTCGTACTGATCGTATCGATTCGTGATCACCTCGAGCTTGCGCGCCCGGGAGAAGCTCTGGGCGTCGTCGGAGGGACGGTTGACGCGCAGTCCCGTGGAGAGCTGTTCGCGATACCCGGCCAGGTCCCGCTGACGCACCTGAAGCATACGCTCCAGCGAAACGCTGTCGAGGCTGATCTGTCGGGCGAGGCTGATCGATCTCATGAAAAGGCGGAGTTGGGGTTCGTCGGATTAAAGGGCCAGGAGGGTGTCCATCATGCGCTGCGCGGTGTCGAGCACGCGGGCGGTGGCGGCGAAGGACTGTTGAAGCTCGATCATGCGGGTCATCTCCTCGTCGATGGAGACCCCGGATACCCCGCTCTCGATGGCGTCGAGGTAATCGACCACGCCGGTCTGACTCTCGGCCATCGTGGCGGTCGTGGCGACCTGTGCGCCGATGTCGGCGGCGAGGTTGATGGCGAAGTCTTCGGCGGTGTCGGTTCCCCCGTTGAAGAGCGGGGCGTTGCGCAGGTCGGCCAGCGCGAGCGCGACGGCATTGTCTCCCTCGGCGGCGGCGTCCCCGGAGGCGGCGATGACGTTGGCGTCGGCGAGGACGTCGTCGGAGACGCCGATCGTGCCCGCCGTCACGCCGGAGGGATCGAAGAAGTCGATGCCGGTGCTTCCGTCGAGGCCGTATCCGCCGCTGTGGAGCGCGTTGACCTCCGTGACGAGCGTGCTCGCCATCTCGTCGAGGGCGGCGCGGGCGTCGGGCAGATCGTCGGTGAGGGCGCTCATCCACGCGCCGAACTTTCCGTCGTCCGTCCCGCCCGTATTGAGCGTCACGCCCGAGTCGCCGAAGGAGAGGACGGGCGCGCTCCCGCTCAAATCCAGCGCCAGAGGGGTGGTGACGTCGCCCTGCACGACGGCCATGCCGTTGATGGTGATGAGGTACCCGTCGTTCCCGCTCTCACTCACACGGACGGGCGCGAATTCGGAGAGGTCCTTCACCAACTGATCGCGCGCGTCCTGCGCGGCAAAATCGGGGGTGCCCTGATTATCGGCCTGCGCGATGGTGCGGTTGAGCTCCGCGATCCGGGTCAACAGGTCGTTCACCGCGTCGACGCCGTCGGAGAGGTCGGCTTCGGTCTGAGATTGCAGAAACGTCAGGTCGGCGTCGAGGCGGTTCAGGGTGTCGGCAAAGGTCTCGGCCTGGTTGCGGACATTGAGGCGCTCCGCCGTTCCGAGCGGGTTGTCGGCCAGGTCGCTCCATGCGTTCCAGAAATCGTTGAGCTGGCTGTCGAGCGAGCCCGTTCCGGTGGGGAAGAGACCTTCGACCGAGCTCATGATGCGGTTCTTTTCCTCGGCGTACCCGAGGCCGCTTTTCGCTTCCCACGTCGCCTTCGAGAGCAGTTGGTCGCGCACGCGGTCATACGAGCCGATGGAGGCGCCGTAGCCCGTTGCGCCGGGACCGATGGAACGGCTGTAGATCCCGCGCCCCACGAAGTCGGTGGCTTCCAGCGTCACGCGCCGCCGGTGATACCCTTCCGTCTGGGCATTCGACACGTTCTGCCCCACCACGTTCATGGCGGCGTCGAGGGTCTGAAACGAACGGCGGCTGATCTGAAAAAGCTGATTGATACTCATGGGTCGGTGCGGTTACCCCATTTTGTTGACGAGAGAACGGGGCTGGGCCGTCTGGGTGGCATCGCCCGAGGCCGTGTAGATGCGGGCCGGGGGCGGCACGTCGAGGTCCTGCATGACCTGCAACATCTCGCGCCCGAGCTTGACGGCATACTGCAGCGCAAACTCGAACTCTTCGCAGCGTTGCCGGGTCTGACGTGCGCGTTCGTGGATCCGTTCGCGCGCCTCGCGGAGCCTTTGCGCCTGGCCGGCGGCATCGGGAAGGTTCTCGAGCGCCGTGGCGAGGCCCTCGATCGAGACGTCGCCGGCTTCGAGGCCGAGCAGCCGTCCGAGCAACCGGGCCTGACGCTCCCGCGCCTTTCGGAGCCCTTCCATCGCGT